>JAUVYC010000263.1 GCA_030603285.1 Spirochaetota bacterium | reverse complement strand
GATTATGTACTTGAAATTACCGGTGTTGTCGAAGAGTGCGCGCTTTTCGGGGACAAGATCAGACTTACACGTACAATTTCCACGGAAATAGGAAAGAAGCACTTAAGGATCAGGGATGCTGCACAGAATTTCGGGTTTAAAACCGCTCCGTTCACAATCCTTTATCATATTAATGCAGGGTTCCCGCTGCTCGATGAGGGTAGTGAGCTCGTGTTGATTTCCCTTAACCATGAGCCCTACGACAAGATCTCAAGGTCCGCGCTCGAGAATGCCGAAAGGTTCACTTCGCCCATACCCGGCTTTAAAGAGCAGAATTATCTGCACACAATGGCCGGAGATGAAAAGGGTTTTGCCTCTGCTGTTTTGATAAACAGGAAACTGCTCGACGGCCTCGGTCTCTATATTCGTTTTCACACTGAAAACCTTATCTATCTCAGTGAATGGAAGATGATGGGTGAAGGAGAATATGTCCTCGGTCTGGAACCCTGCAACACGAAGATAGCAAACAGGGTGTCTCTCAGGAAGGACAACCGTCTCCCGTTTATAGAACCGGGTGAGATAAAGGAAATGGATGTTGAGATTGGAGTATTAGACGGCCCGGACGAAATCGATAAGTTTTGCCGGGGCGTGAAAGATATAACGACATCCGGTTCCATACAAGGATAAATTGACGGCAAATAAAAATCCAGTACGTGTCACAGGCAGCTTTAAATGAAAAATCTGTTCGAAAGAATAATGGATCCCACATTCTACAAGATGCTTTTTATTGATAAAACCGGGATACTGCAGGCAAAAAAGGATATGCTCGAGTCAGCCTGTAAACTGTTCAGGGACTGGTTCTCTCAGAGTATCCGTGGAAAGGACGTATATCTCATCTGTGTACCCAACAGTAGACATTTTATTGGGATAGTTTTTTAACACATTACAAAGTTGCACAGCATCATTTTTACCAAAAATCACCCAATATATGATTAATTAGACATTTGTTTAAGTATTTTTATCGTTTTTCAACGTTTTTATTTACATATGTTGGTAAATTACAGTCGCAAAGACACTTATTCCATCAATAAACATTAAAATCTCATCTTTAAGAATTGTTATTTATATGATATGGCTAATAGATTATGGCGTTTGAATTCCAGAACAATCTATTCGGTAAAAACACCAAAATTAAAAAATTGTATCGATGTTGAATATTTTATGTATATTTGGTGGGAAAATCGTTTTTATAAGCACTTTTTAGTATAAACCTGAAGTTTGGGACTTAATTCCAGGTCAGTTGGGTATGGTTTTATATTAACAACATCGTTAGATACGGATATATCACCATATTTTATTAGACATTATTTCATGCTCATGTCATATTTCCTCCGTTAAGCAATAGTTATTCAATATATGCTTTAATACAGGAGGTTAAAATATGACTGAGATTGAAGGTGATGTCCGTGTGAAAGGCGATACTATTGTTGTTACTTATTATAATGCCCCAAACAGTAATCTGCTAAGAAATAATTATTAAAATCTGCCTGAAAAATTAAAGGCAGAAGGGATCAATCCAGCTGTTCCATGGCTTTACGATTTTAAACTAGACTTCAGATTTAAATAGGCCAGATTAGATTGCTCGATAGTAAAAGACCACCTGCAAAGCAGGTGGTGGTTTCCAAGCCAAAAGGCTTTTAAAGGCATAGCCTTTGAATTAATCTTTTTAGGAATATTATAGACCACCTCCAAAGGAGGTGGCTTCCTTTTGGCAGTGAAAATGTCTAATAAACTACCCCAATAAAATGTCTGCCTTGGGCGACATCGCAATAAATACTTCATATTTTCCATTTTTAATTCTTATATTTTATTAAGATTTGCGTAAAACTTTCCGGTGAGATACAATAATCAATGATAATATTGGCTATGTCAGGCCCCTGAGGAGTAATCGGAACTTAGTTTACACCAAAAATGCACTTATTGGGAATTGTTTAATTTTTTTTGACATAGTTTCAGAACATAGTATAATTGGAGAGAAAAATAGCATACATTGTGAAGCAGAACCTGGGGAGGAGCAACAGGCTGAGATTCTTGATGTTAAGATGAAGGAAGTGGGGGTTTCTCACGCACTGATAATAAAGAAAGGAAAAGCACACGGTTACCTTGTAGACGATGACGTATGGGACTTCTTCGATGAGCATTTGAAGAAAAAGTGATGATCGGGTGCTCAATTAAATCTTATCCATTATCGCCAGTAGAATATCTTAATAGACCATCCCGCATCAGCTCTGCATCTGGTTAGTTCATCCTTGAGAAAACCTATTTCGAGGAGGCGACAGAATGAAAGCCAGAACGTTAGTTTCAATATTGTTTTTGTTTTAGTTGTATTAATTAATGCAGGTAGCTGTGTAACAGCACCAACAAAATTCAATAAAGTAGTAAGGAAAGGTGACGTTTCCGAAATAAAAAGGTTATTAGAGGAAGGAGCGTATGTTAACGAACGTTATTCCAAACTCGCCAGTAACAATATAAACCCACAATGCTTTTACCATGTTCCGGGCATCTTGTTTATCTGTGCTATTCTAGGAATCCCGGATGATCCGAAACTTGTAGGGGGTGGGTACACCCACCGGACACACATTTTATCGGTACAGGTGCAGCATGTAGAGCCCGAAGGACTCTAACCAAACCTATCAACGTGTCGCAAAGCGCCATAGAATTGTTACCGTTCATCTACTGCCCTTTCCCTTTTACTCCCGGGTTGGGATAAGGTCAGTATACAGTCACCTGCTGCTTTTTACAAAGCATAATTTGCCAAAGATCCTGATGATCAAAGATCCTGATGTTCCTTGATCCCGATGATCTTCTATCATCCTGATCCTTGACTTTAATCATGATAATCTATCAATAAATATGATGAATTCCCTGAGCGAATAGGGAAAAAGAGCCGTGCCGGTAGCGATGTCCAGTATGAGAAGTATCACCATACTGCTGAAATAAACGGTAAAAGTGTAGAGTTGCAGGGAAAGTTGAAAAGAAGGAAAAGGAACGAGCCACGATTGATAGTGATTCTTCTGTATATGAAGTGTATGGAAAGAAGAAGGAGGGGGCTGATTATTCGTACAATAACAAATGGAGCTATAATGGGCTTCATATGACCCTTGCTGAAACAGGGGACATAGTGTACCAGGAGTTGAGGGAAGGGAATAGTTACAGCAGTGATGGGGTAAAAGAGGTATTGCCGGGGACTATTGGTAGGCTTCATAGACATTTTAAAGAGGTTAGACACAGGGGAGACAGTGAGTTTTATGACAAAAAGATTGTGAAGATATGCGATGAGAGGGGTGTTGAGTTTTTTATCACAGCGGATCAGACAGAAAGGATTCTTACTGAGGTACTGGACATCGAAGAGAAGGCATGGGAACTCTTTAATAATAGCAAGAACTATGGAAATAGGTAGAGAAAAAAGGTAAAGAAACTGAAAAAGAGGAAAAATCATAAGAAAGCTGTGGTAATGAAGCGTAATCCCAATATGAAGTTCAAGGGGAGGGCTGAAGTTGCTTCGTTTGTATATCAGCCTATTGGATGGGAAAAAGCATACAGGTTTGTGGTGAAACGGACAGAGATCGTAGATAAGAATAATCAGTTATACCTTGAAGATGGTGTATGCAAATATGTTTATTACATTGTAGTCACAAATTCTAAGAGAAGTAAAAGACCACCTGTTTAATAAAGCTTTACTGTTTACCGGTTTTTTCAGTTCAATTTAGGTTCTAGTGGACCGATCAAGTCCTCGATGTAAAAGAGATTACCTGGCAGAGTGGGCATAAAACTTGAAGGAACCCAGATATCGGGTCCGTATTTCAGTGTCACACATAGACTCATTCCCTGCC
>JAUVYC010000130.1 GCA_030603285.1 Spirochaetota bacterium | reverse complement strand
AATCTCAGCCTGAATCTTTTCGACTCTGGGATATATCTCTCTTTCTATGAACTTCTTTACTTCATCTGAATAAGCACTTGCTATTCTATCCTCAGGAGGAAGAGATATCTCTGCTTTTTCACCTGAAAAACCAACAGGTTCATAAACAGCCCACGATTCATGCATGGGGTAAAATCCCGCCTTCCCTCGTGCTTCATTCTCCCTCCACTCCTTCGCTCCTTTCTGCCAGGCCTTTAAAAACCCTCCATCTATTTCTGTAACTTCCACTGGTATCCATGCTTTATTATCTTTAAATATCAAATCTTCTGGACGCAGAAACTTCTTTTTTGCTAAATCTGGTTTAATACCCAAGGAGAATGCCATAAATATATGTCCTGGAATGGTAATAAATGCCGTCTCAACTCCTACCGATTCAAGCAAAGCACTGTAGAGGATTGACAAATCATCACAATCTCCAGCCTTGAACTCAAGACTCTGTTTTTGAAATTGAAGAAAATCTATTACAAGCTTATTCCTGGAAAACTCTTTATACGGTGTAGTAGGGTCTACTACATAACTCATACCGTAGAGGGATAAGGTTTCATGTAACCCGATTGCTAAAAGAAGGTTTTGATTTAACGCTTTACTTGCTTTTCCTTTTATCATTCCCACAACATTTTTTGAAAACTGAAGCACCGTGTAGTCCTTTGCAGTCACAAAGGCAGATGCCTTACGGTCATCATCCCAGGTGATTGCATTTCTGTTGTACAACCTTATTGTCTCTATATGTTCATCCTTGTATCTCTTTCCTTCTAAGGTATATTCAAGAATTATCGATGCAGATACCTTTGTGCCCTCTGATATTTCAAGGACCTTATTAGTAAATAAGGCATAAATATCCATTTGCTTCTTTTCACCTCCTCCAAGCCGATCAGGTGCCTTACATGCCTTTGGATTGTCCATGTATTGTTTTACAAACAAGCTCACCTTTATATCTTCTATTGGATAATCACCTTCGTTATAGAGGGTTGCCCTTCCTACTGGATTATCATCGTAATATTTAAAAAATATTGGAAAGATACTATCAAACTTAATATTGATAATCTCAAGCTTTTTAGCTTTCTTGACCGGCTTTTTCTCAAATGGTTCTTCTTTTGCTGCGAACAATTCTTCATCTGGAACTCTAAGCCATTTTAAGTATAAATTTACTCCATTGACTTCAACAATACCCTTGAAAAGTTCATCTAATGAAGTAATCCTACCAAAAGCCCATGGCATTGCTTTCCTGTATATTTCAACATTAAGATTTGGATAAAAAGAAATTTCCGCCCAAAGGATATCCATTCCGACTTTAAGCTCTTCTTTTGTTGCCTTATGTGAAGAAAGTACATTATCGGTCCACATCTTTACCCCATTAATAAACAGAACCTCAGCTTGATAGTTTGTTGCTTCAGAAGGTGGTGTTAAGATTTTTGCTACTCCGTAAGCACTCTGTAAGGCGGGAGTACCAACAGTATATGAACATAAAACTTCATCTTTCTTGAAATCTATTCTTACACGTTGAGCGAAGATTTTCCCACTATTTAAACTAGCAAGAACTGTTAATATTGTTAGCAGAAGGGATATTTTCTTCATTTGATCTCTCCTTTGTTAATATTATCAATATTAATAGTATATAATGACAAAAAAGAAAATCAACACCATTATTGGTAGGTAGAGTAGGTACGTACTATTCAGTATACGACGGTTCATCAAGCTAAAAGATATTTTGGTTACGAATCAGCTAAGTCAATAAAACCTTGATGCTACCAATTAATACGGAGTGGTGCGATTGCTCAAAAAGGTCAGAACAAATGAATAATTAAATCAAAGGAGAAAACAAAAAATGCTAAGCATTATACTATTAACTATTTATAATATAATAAATCGATTAAGGGGATAATGGAGGATAGCTGTAAAGTTTCTGGAATGTGTACAAAAAGTATTACTACTCCGTATCATCATCGTATTTGTCAAGATCCGGATGTAAAGTATAAAATGTGAGCTTGTGAATAGAACCTGCTATAGTTTTTAACGCCTGATTACTATAAAAATTTTTCATACTTGACATTCACTCTATTACATTCATTATCATTTCTTGTGAAATATTATTAACAAAGTATAATTGACATATAGAGATTTAACTGCTAATGTTTTTGATAATAAAATTACGTATGTAAAAAAAAATAGTGGGAAAATGAAAAAAGTAGCCCTGATTTCAATAACGTTATTACTTTTCGCGATCCCTTATATAGTGAGCGCCAAAGAGAAAACCCCCTGGTACACCTTGAGCCTCGGTGCAAGAGGCGGCTATATCATGCCATTGGGGGAAAATAGCAATACACTTAATAGTGGGATAAACGTAAGCATCTTTTTAAACTTCAACCCTAAACTTATTAATAACTTTATTTTGCAGCCCGAATTTTTCTATTCCGGATTCCGTCTGAAAACAAATATAGATGTTTTATCCTCATTTTATGCTTTAGGATTGAATGCCTCATACAATATTCCAATTTTGAAATGGTTCGAGGGAAATGCAACTGTAGGCGGAGGGTATTATTATAACAGAGTTGTAGAAGATAATGTTGAGATTGGGAGTGCCTCAAATCCCTATATTAAAGGAATACTCGGTTTTGATTTTAATATTACCTCTCACTTCACCCTGAATGCCTCTGCAAGTTATATAAATTATCTTGCTTCTGATGAACCGACACCTGCTTTTGCAATCATTGCTGCAGGCAACTACAGGTTCGGAAAGAGCCCTGAAGAGCGTGGATATGACAGGAGCATTGAGATAAACAAGATAACAATTAATCCTCTATTTTCTGCGTTGTACAAATACTACCGAGAGACCCCATCAGGAACAATCAAGATATCGAATATATCAAAGCAAGAAGTGAAGAATATAAAGATGTCAGTGCATGTGAAAGACTACATGGATTATCCTACCCCGAGCAAGGTTGTTGATCTATTGGGGCCGGGAGAAACTGTGGATATAGACCTTCACATGCTCTTTAATATGAAGGTTCTTTCAGTTACTGAGGATACTCCCTTTACTGCAAATGTAAGTGTAAACTATCTGGTAGCAGAGTGGGATTACACCAAGGAAGAGAGTGTAACATTTAAGCTCTACAACAGGAATGCGATGACCTGGAGTGATGACAAAAAGCTCGCATCATTTATCACTCCAAAAGATACCCCGGGCAAGGTTTTTGCAAGAAGTGTTATCCAGCAGTATCAGAACGAGAAGATAAACGTACTCAACCAGAACCTTCAGTCTGCAATAGAAATATTTGATGCACTTGGAACATATGGTTTGGCATATGTTTCTGACCCAAAAACACCATTTACGAAATTCTCTGAAAGTAAAGATGCGATAGATTACATACAGTATCCGAGAGAGACCTTGAGATTCAGGACAGGAGACTGTGATGATATGGTTGCGCTTTACTGCTCACTCCTTGAAAATATCGGTATATCAACAGCACTGGTTACGTACCAGGTCATATCTTTATGATGTTTGATACGGGTGTATCGAAGTACGATTATAGAGAGGTAACGGATGACAGAGCAATGTTTGTCGAGAAGAATGGTAATGTATGGGAGATTATGAGAAGGCAAAGACGTATTATCTCAGTGCTGTCAAAATGGATAATAGGTTTGAGAAGAAGTATGCATACCTCGGGATGGGTGCTGGAGAAGATCTCAGAGCATCTGACAGGGCGAAAATTGATGTAATGGTTGAGTGGTTTTATCAATAAAAGGGTGAATGTGATGATTAAAATTTCAAAATTCCTTTTTGTAATCCTCTTTTTAGGCGTATTTTCAACAGGCCTATCGGATATTATAGTCACTTACAAAAGCGGTGAATGCAGGGTAGATCTTTATGGAAATGGAAAATGGAAAGATGTTTCGGTTAATATGAATCTGAATGAGAGTTCTGTAATAAAAACTGGAGACGATGGAGAAGTAGAAATTGAAATAGATGGAGATAGGGTAGCAATTGGAAGAGATGTGAAAGTGAGTATTGGTAGTATCGTTGAGAACCTTCGGGAAAGGAAGAAATTAGCCTGGTTTTCAAAGCTTCCATCTGTTTTCAGAAGTTTAGTTGAAGCACGATCAAAACAGAAAGAACCCACCATCATGGGCGTAAGAGGAGTGATGGAGGATGAGGGAGAGTTAGGCTGGATGGATTACATGGAGGAAGAGGGGCCATCCAGCAGGTTTCAAAATGGAAAGGAGTTCTATAATGAAGCGAGTTATGTAAAGGCAATCAATATACTTAAGGATATTATTGATGCTGAGGAACTTTCTCTCGTAAGGGAAGAGGTAGCATTTTACCTTGGCGCTTCGATGTTCAGCAATATGCAGTATAAAGAGTCCCTTAGATATTTACTGGAGAGTATGAAGGATAAAAATGCATACTACTATGAAGTAGCCCTGATAAATACCTCTTTTGCTCACTATTTTGTGAAAGATTATAGGGGAGCGATTGATAGTTTTGAAACCTATTCTCAGGAGTTCAGCGAAGGAAATTTCAAGCCGTATGCTCTGCTTATGCTTGGAAAATCTCACAAGGTTATTGGTGAAAAGGAAAAGGCAAAGAAGTATTTTCGTGAAATAGAAGCGGGGTACAGGGATACGGAGGTATACTCTGATGCTGTTAATGAGATGAGAGGTTTGTAATAGTACCTTAATACTGATTTTCTTGCCCAATAGGCACAAACTTTAGTTTGCAAGAAAATATCTTTTTAATCCTGAATGTGGCTTGTCCACATTAGGTATTCAGGTGTAATAAAAATAGAAGCAATTATGACAAAAAAAGAATTTATGAATTCTGTGATTAATGGACAAGAAGATATTCTGCAACAGTTGCTTGATTTGCTAAATGAGATGAAAATTGATTATTGTGTAATTGGCGGACTGGCTGTAAATGCTTATGTTGAGCCTGTAGTGAGTCTGGATTTAGATATAGTTGTTGTTGCAGAAGCTATTTATATACTGATTAAAGCAGTAGAAAAGATTTTCAACATAGATAAATTCCCTCATAGTTTCAATCTTAGTAGCTCAAAGTCTGACTTACGCATTCAACTGCAAATGGATCCACGTTATCAACCTTTCATATTTCGTTCTACAATAAAAGATGTAATGGGGTATAAGATGAAAGTTGCAACTGTAGAAGATATTTTGCAAAGCAAAGTATGGGCATACTCCGATGAACAAAGACGTAAGAGTAAACGTCAAAAAGATCTGGCCGATATTTTTCGTTTAGTTGAGGTATATCCCAATTTAACAGACTTATTACCTGAATCGATAAGAAATACAGGGGTATGAAATTAAAATATAGTGCGTATAGCAGTTGGCTTCAGCCGAATGCGTTATAGATAATCTTTTTGATAAGTTTAAAGCGGGACATACCGCTTTTGTGACGTTCTGGACTCCTAATAAAAGACCACCTGCAAAGCAGGTGTCTTCCTTAAATAAAAGAGTTATAACCCATGCAAAGTAAATATATTGTCTCAGTTTTTCCAATATTTCTCTGCACTTTAATTCTCTGGTTAGGGCGAGCAGGGATTACAATATCGGAAGCCGCAGACTGGCCGTGCTGGCGCGGTCCGAACGGTGACGGAATCTCAACCGAATCAGACTGGAATCCTGAATCATTGAATGAGCATAGGATAGTATGGAAGACTTCTGTAGGTACAGGTTATTCTTCTGTAACCATTAAAGCTCAACATCTTTACACGATGGGCAATAAGAACAATGTGGATACCGTGTATTGCCTGGATGCCGTGACCGGTAATGAAATCTGGCACTATTCGTATCCATGCAGGCAGGGCCAGTATCCGGGCCCGCGGGCCACACCAACCATAGACGGTAAATATGTGTATACTCTGAGCCGGGATGGTTATCTGTTCTGCTTCAATGCAGAAAATGGTAAAGTGCGATGGAAAAAGAATATAACTTCGAAGTTCAATGTAAGACCTCCGACCTGGGGTTTTGCCGGCTCCCCTGTAGTTGAAGATGACATGCTTATTATTAATGCCGGTGTTTGGGGGATTGCCTTAAACAAGAATACAGGGAAAAAGGTCTGGACCAGCAAACCGGGTACCGGAGGGTATGCAACGCCTGTTATTTATGATTATAAAGGTAACCGGTGTGCGGCTATTTTCGGGGAAAAAGCTCTTTACACGGTGGATGTAGAGACTGGAAAGCTTCTGTGGTCATATCCCTGGCGGACGGATCATGATGCTAATGCCGCTGATCCCCTTGTCGTAGGAAACAGGGTTTTTATATCATCCAACTACGGGAGTGGATGCGCGCTTTTAGAAATGACCGGCAAAGAGCCGAAAGTGTTGTGGAAAAACAGGAGCATGAACAGCCACTTCAGCAGTTTCATATACCTTGATGGTTATATTTACGGGATCGATGGCCATGCAGCGAATAATAGTAGAAATGTATTGCGCTGTCTTGATATTAAGACCGGTGAGGTGATGTGGGGAAAAACTCTAGGGTTCGGGTCGTTGATTGCCGTAAACGATAAGCTGATACTCCTAAATTACCGGGGTGATCTATTCATTGCAAAAGCCTCTCCCGCATCTTATCAGGAAGTTTCCCGGGTTCGGGGAGTGCTTACCAGAACCTGCTGGACTCCTCCGGTTTTCTGGAATGGGGGAATAATATGCCGGAACCTTCGCGGGGATTTAATATATATTGACTTAAAGAAGTAACAGTGGTGTTTTTAGAGAAACATGCTATGTATCAAATCATCAATAGGTGAGCGGTTTAGATCTAGTTCAAGTATCGGGAATGGTCATTGCCCAGAGGCTGCTAAAGAAAGTCCTGACATTCAACCCATATGCAGAACATTTAACTTTCCCTTCAACCGTTGCAAGAATCACCTCCACTACATTTGCATTTTTGTATTCAAGTGATATCCACTGTGACAGTGTGTTCCTAACAATAAGCTGAGCTGCTTCGCCGAGGTAAAGGCAGCGGCAATTTATCTCCTTAAAGTACCTGTTATCATTATTCGTCTCGAAGTCTGCTCCAGCGCCATGTTCTATGAATCTAATTGGTCCAATTTTCTACTTTTAAATTTTTAATCCGCTTGAATTCTTTGTCATTATTGGTAACTAATATTAAATTTTGACTTAGGGCATGAGCCGCAATCAGCAAGTCAAGCGGTCCTATGGGCTGGCCGTATTTTTCTAATTGAAAACGAATATCCCCATAAGCTCCTGCTGCCATTTCATCATATGTAAGAATTTCAAGAGGAGCTGTAAACTGCTCCAAACGTTGCTGGTTTTCTTTTCGATGGGTGCTTTTCGCAACTCCATATTGGAGTTCAGAAACTGTAATCGTAGATATTCCGACCTCACCCAATTCAAATTGCTTAAACTTCTTAATAACACCTGCGGGGCGTTTGTTCATGATATAAATACAAATATTGGTATCAATTAAATATTTCATCCAGTCCCGCTCTCTCTTGCTGGATTTTAGGTTGATTCCGGTCAGCCATAAATGGTTCGTCATACTTCATCAGATTTTGTTCCCAAATGTCCCAAATAGATTGATCTTTTGGAATCAAGAGTACTCCTTCTGAAATCTTCTTGATATATACTTCATTTCCCTTAAACCGATAGGCTTTAGGCAATCGAACGGCCTGGCTCCGCCCATTAACAAATAATTTGGCTTTTTCCATAATATCCTCCACCTGATATTTAG
>JAUVYC010000248.1 GCA_030603285.1 Spirochaetota bacterium | reverse complement strand
GTACGGGTCCTGCAATAAAAGTGTCACATTCTGTGTAAGCGGAGCATTTACATTTGTAGCTTTTATTCCATTAAAGCTAACTGTACCCCTGCAAGGAAACTCAATAAAAGCAAGAATTTTGAGAAGGGTGCTCTTCCCGCTACCGTTTGGCCCGGAAAGACTTATGGAATTACCCCTCTCGATTGTAAGATGCGGGATATCAAGAATAAATTTATCCCCGTACCGATATTCAAGATCCTTGATCTCGTAAAGTGGAGTATTAGACATTATTTTTTTGTCTTTAATAAAATTAAGATCCAGTTCACCACGAAGGCGAGCAAAAGCAAAACTATCCCCAGCGCAACTCCTTCACCAAAATCCCCCTTTCCAGTTTCAAGAGCAATTGCAGTTGTTATTGTCCTTGTATACCATTTTATATTGCCGCCGATCATCATGGATATCCCTACCTCTGAAATTGCCCTTCCATAAGCAGCTACAGCAGCAGTCATCACAGCGTGCCGTGCTTCCACAAGACTTGTTAAGGCGATCTGTTTCTTTCGTGCACCTAAGGTGAGAAGGGTGCTTTTAAGGCGCCTGTCCAGGCCTTCAATTGCTGTTGCTGTGAGCGATATCACAATCGGTAGAACAAGTACTGCCTGTGCCAGTGCAATGCCCGGGATGGTGAATAAAAGGCCGAGCCTTCCCAGCGGCCCCCTGTAAGAAATAAATGCATACACAAAGAGGCCGACAACAACAGTTGGGAGCGCTAAAAGCGTATCAACCACAGCCCTTATGTGTTTTTTCCCCGGGAAGTTAGAATATCCAAGAAAGAATCCGGCAGGGATGCCGAAAAATAGGCTTGCCATGATCGACATAGATGTTACTTTTAACGTCGTAAAAACTGCAGAAAAGGTTTCAGGATTACCCGTTGCAAGCAGTATTCCTGCCCTCACAAAACCATTTAATATATATCCCATAATTATTATATTTAATGCTCACAAGCATTTGGTATAAATAGCTGTTTTCCGAGCAGTTTAAAATCACCAATGAGCTTCCGGGCTCTTGACGAAGTTATCCAGTTGATAAATTTCATCGTTAATTCAAATTGTGCGTTTTTACACCTGTCCGGATTTATTGCAATAACACTGTACTGGTTGCGGAGGGATCTGTGCCCCTCTATAAGGATAACAAGCCGCAAATGCCCTTTATAGTTTGATTCGTACTTTAAAAATGTACCCCTGTCAGTTAGTGTATACGCACCAATCTCTGCTGCTATATTTATGGTACTGAGCATGCCCTGGCCTGTTTGAATATACCACTGTTCTCTATCAGGAACAGGAAGGCCGGCGCTTTTCCAGAGATTCATTTCCTTCTTATTGGTTCCGGAATCATCCCCCCTGCTTGCAAATGATGCAGATTTTTCGACAATTCTGTTCAGGGCTTCTGAAACAGCTTTCCCTTTTATTCTAGCAGGGTCATTTTTCGGGCCGATTATTACAAAATCGTTATACATGATTTGAGAACGGCAAATCCCGTGCCCCTCATCAACATACTGATTTTCCGCATCAGGAGCATGTACCATGAGCACATCCACATCACAGTTTTTCCCAAGTACAAAAGCCTTCCCTGTGCCGACTGCCACCCACTTTAATTCAATGCCTGTATCAGCTTGTATGTATGGAGCAAGATAATCAATGAGGCCTGTATTATCCGTGCTGGTGGTAGTTGCCATCCTTAGGACCTTATCACCTGACAAAGCATTATTTCCTGTGCATGAAACAACCGCTGTAAAGGTGAAACAGATAACCATTTTTCGAAGAATCTTCATCTTCTAGAATTTCTCTTTTCAGTTTCGTCACATTCTTTCTTATGCTGAATACACGACCCTGCCTGTGGCACGATTGTCATATCCTTTCATACTTTTCAGGTGCTTTAAAAAAGCATCTGACCGGATAAACTCAACAAAGACCTGGATGCTCTGCTCAAAGTATGTTTCTTTGTAGATCACCATGTCAAAACGCTCCTCAAAAAGCTTATAAAAGTTGAGGTGCGCATAATGGGCAACTGATTCGGCAGCAATGCCGATATCAGCATTGTCGTTTAAGATATGATCAACAACATCAAGATGAGTATAAACCTCATCCCCGTATCCTCTGATAAGCTGTTTCTTTAATTCCTCTTCAGCAATCATATGATCCACGCGGTATCGGATACCGGACCCTTCCTGACGGTTTATAAAACGAAGCTTCTTTGTAAAAATCTCTTTGAAGGAGGCCACCCCTGAAGCTTTTGATACAAAACCTATATTGCGGTAAAAAAGATTTATCACCACAAGTTCATCAGGATTATCAAATAAATCCCGGATAAAGGGGAAATTATAATCTCCGGAACTATGGTCGTAAAGATGGCTTAAGGCAATACGGCACAGCCCCCTTTTCAGCAGCCGCAATCCTTCCCCGCTTCCAACATTAGATAAAAAGATTACAAAATCAGGATATATATGATGAAACAACCCCTGTACCATATACAGTATTGGATCATCTGAACCGGATACAAGAACGGTTTTCTTATTAACAGCATATCCCGAAGCAAAACGTTTTATTGTCTTTCGTGCTTCCTCCCGAAGCAGCTCTTCCAGTTCCCTTCTTGGGAAAAGCCATTTGCCTGTAACCTTTGTTCCAGGTATCCGTCCATTATGGGCGAGAGTGTACACCTTCTTCTCATTAATACCAAGCAGCTGTGATACATCCCTGGCAGTCAGAAACTCTTTGGATAGTAATGAGGATAATAACTCTTTATTTTCTGCATTTTTATTCATTTTTTATTTATTTTATAAAATAATTACTTAAAATAACTTATAATAACTTATAATGAAATCTTTGTGCTGTCAATACTTTTTCATAGCTGTGAAGCAGCTTTGAGCACAGAAAGAATTTTTAATATATTTTTCATAAAAAAATTCAAATTATTCACTGGTTGTGCTATAGTTAATAGTATCTTAATCTTGATTTTCTTGCCCAACAGGCACAAACTTTAGTTTGCAAGAAAATATCTTTTTAATCTTGAATGTGGCTTATCCACATCAGGAAACTAACCTTAAAAAAGGAGCTGCCATGGACGAACACTTTTCACAACTGCCGCCCAGGATTCAAATGCATGTAAAAGAAGTGACCAAATCTTCAGGATTGCCGTATAATGATGATTCTATTGAAAGACTCTCAAGGGTCTGGCTTGAAAAGAAAAGGCTGTTTGAAGAGCAGATAAACAATTTACGTATGGAAGAAATCAAAACGCTGCAGAAAGATGATAATCGAGGTGCTCTCATGCTTACGTATTCCGGCTCTTTGCTCAGCCTCGGCACCTTTTCTGATAATAAACGAACGGCCGAATATGCCAGTATCGGTTTAAGAAAAGATGTCCCGGATATTGCGAAAAAAGATGATGCCAGTCTTATCAGTGATATGAATGTAGATCAGGTGATAGAATTTGAGCATGGGCCGATTAAAAAAAGCTCTCCATTATTAAAAATAGCGGTGTGCAGGGAAGATGTCAGTGCAGAAGAACAGGAAAAAAGAATCCGTGAAGCAACCATCTTTCTAACAAACGGTTTTGTAAAGATCAACAGAACAATAATCAGCCCGGATGAAAGTGTCCCTGAACAGTTTAACATGAAATCCATAACCGCTTATATCGCTGCAAAAAATGGTATATCTCAAAAGTTCTCAAAGCAGATTCTTGAAGATTATATCAATGTGATTGAAACAGGAGTTTTGTTAGGTGCCCATGTGCCGGTTGGAAAAATTGGAAAGATATTTCTTAAAATAAGACCTGCGCAGAAAGCGCGTGTAGTAAGAAACCCTGCAACAGGTGAGGAGATTACCATTAAAGCGAAACCTGAAACATATATTCCCAGGATTTCTTTCAGTAAACGTTTAAAGGAAAAGGCAGTGGATGCGAAAATGACGGTAGAATAGTATTTTAATGTAGGGACAATCAAAGGATAAACAGGAAGCTGAGCGGTTGCTCCACATCAGCCACTATCTCCACTTTAGTGGACCTCTCCCCACATTATGCCAGGATTTTTCCTCGCGTTCCACACAAGCGTCTTGTTATGCGAACATCAGGCAGTAAATCTTTCACTTTAAGCATGTATTTCCATGCGAAGATATGTATTCTCTAATAATATCATCTAATACTAGTGATGGTTTAG
>JAUVYC010000039.1 GCA_030603285.1 Spirochaetota bacterium | reverse complement strand
GGGTCCACCGACTTATAGGCACAGCTCAAGATATTACCGAGCGCAAACGATTGGAAGAACAGCTTCAAATTCGCCAAAGGATGGATTCCCTTGGGACGCTGGCAGGAGGAATCGCTCATGATTTCAATAATTTATTGACCGGCATAATGGGTTACATTGATATGCTGAATCTTGCTTCTGACAATCTAACAGAAACTCAAAAAGATTATATCAGTAACGCTCTGCAATCTTCACAGAGGGCTGCTGATCTTGTCAGGCAATTGCAAACGCTTTCAAACGCTGTTATTTCTAAGAAATCAAACATTGATGTTTATGATATAGTAACAGAAGTGTTTAACATGTTGAAAAAAACGACTGACAGACTCATAGAAAAGGAAGTTCGATTGAAACCGGGGAAGTTTTATGTAACAGCAAATGCATCAGAGTTCAATCAGGTTCTTCTAAATCTTGGAACAAATGCGGTACAATCAATTGAAGAGGGGATTGCCAAACCGGGGGATTTTATAAGAGTAAGTGCTGAAGATTATGTAGTGAGTGGGGTCGATATAACAGGGCTGCCTGAGGGAGAGTATGTTCATATAACATTTGAGGATAATGGTTGTGGAATGTCGGATGAAGTGAGGAGGAGGGCTTTTGATCCGTTGTTCACAACAAAAGTGAAGGGCGGAAGAAGGGGACAGGGTTTGGGATTGGCGATGGTATTTAATATAATTACCGGAAGGTACGGTGGGCATATCGATATTGAAAGCGAAGAGGGGAAGGGAACGGCATTTCATATATATTTACCAAAAGGTCAGCCAGAAGAAGAAGTCAAAGTGTTTGATAGTATTAGAGGAGGGGATGAAACGGTTCTGATTATAGAAGATGAAGAGCCTGTAAGTAGGCTTGCCGAATCTTTATTGAAAAGATTCGGGTATAAGGTATTAACAGCTTCTGATGGAGAGGAGGGTTTAGATATGTATACAAAAACCAGAAAAGCCATCGATCTTGTTTTGCTGGACCTTACGATGCCGAGGATGTCGGGGCGGATAGTTTTTAAAAGGATGTTAAGTATAAATCCTGATGTTAAAGTAATCATATGCTCAGGTCAAAGTAAAAGACCACCTGCAAAGCAGGTGGCTTTTCCCAAGCCAAAAGTCCTTTAAAGGCATAGCCTTTGAATTAATCTTTTTTGAAATATTATATACCACCTCCAAAGGAGGTGGCTTCCTTTTGGCAGTGATGAAGACGTAAGAGAAGGGATACTTTCCTCTGCAGAAGGGTTTCTAAAAAAGCCATATCGTATAAATAATTTAATAAGAACTGTGAGATTAGTACTGGATTCTCAAATCGAATATCTTCCATAAACTTTGGGTTCTTTAATAGTTTCTACCGCCCGGTCGAGACAGTATTTAACAAGATCTTCTAAGGAAGATGGAGCATCAGTTGATATTATTGTTGAAACCCCTCAATTGATGGCTTGACATCCAAAGGTCTGATCAGAGGGTTTTTCTTGTGCTCAACTATCATAATTCAGCTCCGCTGATTTATTATCAATCACAGAGTGTTGAATTACTCTTAATTCTCATGTAAGCATACAGTACGATTCTGTACAGTTTTTATCAGGATGTGTTATTTTCTTCATAAGAATAGTAGTTTTTAACTGCCGAAATCGACAGTGGGGACTTCCCGTGCAGCTTCTTCAATCTCAAAATATACCTTTTTCTCAAGCCCCATCATATTAGCGACAGTAGATGAAGGAAACCGCCGGATTTTTGTATTGAATCTTCTTACACTGTCGTTATACCGCTTTCTTGCGACTGCAATCCGGTTTTCTGTCCCGGCAAGCTCATCCTGAAGCCTGATAAAGGTTTGATTCGACTTCAGGTCCGGATACCGCTCTACAATCATAAGAAGCCTGCCCAGTGCTGATTGAAGCTGATTATAGCCCTGGGCTGTTTCGCCTACAGTTTGCGCCCCTGCGAGCTTGGAGCGAGCCTCGGCTATCTGTGTAAAAACTTCACGCTCATGGGCTGCAAATCCTTTCACGGTTGCAACAAGGTTCGGAATCAGGTCGATCCTTCTCTTCAGTTGATTATCTATTTCTGCCCATTCGGCGTCAACACTCTCTTCAAGAGTAACAAGTTTATTCCGTGTGCTTATGTACCATCCTGAACAAATCACCAACAGGAAAATAATAATTCCCACTATAACCAGTATGCTTACTAATCCTCTTTTTGCCATAGTAAACTCCAATAATTTATTTCTAATTGTACTGAATTCAATATATGTAACATTGGAGGCAGGGTGAATAATATTTATATGGTTTTTCTAAAAACTACCTGAGGCCCCGCCCCCGCCGAATCCTCCTCCACCGAATCCGGAAAAACCACCTCCCCCGAAACTGCTTCCTCCGGCACCGAATCCTCCACCATAAAATCCTCTTCTTGAAATACCGCCGACAAAGAGAAGGGGCCATAAGAGAAACCTTCCGCCCAAAAGAAAAAGAATTAGGAAAATATATATAAGGCGGCTTAATCCGGGTATACCTCTTTGTGTATATTTTCTGCTTTCACTTACATAAGAAGAGTCAATATCCACATCATATTCTTTTGCAATAATTCCTGTAACAGCCTGAACTCCTTTAAGCAGGCCAGCCCCGTAATTACCAGCACTCAAAGAAGGGAGAATTGATTTATCTCTTATTTCACCCGCAAGGCCGTCAGGTATTATTCCTTCAAGACCGTACCCGACCTCCAATTTAATTCTTCCCTCTGCCATGGCAAGGAGAATAAGAACCCCTGTATCTTCCCCCTCTTTCCCGATTCCCCATTCAGTGGCAAGGTCTATTGAATACTCTTCGATTGTGCCATAAGGGGCAATCGTATCCACTGATACAACGGCAATTTCTGCGCCTGTCTTTTGTTTGAGAGATTGAATGATAATTTCCATCTGGTTTTTTGAGCCAGCATCAATTACACCAGCAAAATCGTTGACATACCCTCTTGGTTTAGGCAGTTTCTGGCCGTACAAAGATATACCCATGAAGAGCAAAATTATGATGCTAAAGGCAGGAAATTTTTTATTCATTTAGTGTTCCTTTTATAGGATTTTACTTGCCAGGTGTCATTCTCTAAGATCCATTTTGTCAACTGTGCTGATGAGCGTTTCAAGGGAAGATACAATATCATATGTAAGTTTTTTTGGGTTTATCTTTTCTCCCCTTCTAAACCTTATGAGATCCAGAAATGGTGCAACATCAAGCCTGAAAACTTCGTTGATTTTTTTAATAATGTCCTCGCTTTGAGGGGGCACAGGTGTAATCTTTTTCAGACGAAGCAGTCCTTTAAAAAGTGCGTTGAGAGATCCATACCAGTTTTTAAGAAAATTTCCTAAAATTTTCTTTTTTCCGTGCGATGCAATAATAAGCTGCCGTAAGGAAGCGATATTTCCCCGCAGTCTGTCCTCCAATTGATGACGGAGGTTTTTTTGTGTTAAGGAGAGCGTTTTTGTTTCATCTTCACCATAGAGAATTTTTTTTCTATCTCTAATATCAAAGTATTCCATTGGAAAAACATCAGCAGAATTAATAAATTCTGTCTTCGAAAGTATGAGCGGGGTGATTTTATAACGTTTTATCATTTTGTGAGCATTGATGCCCAATTTTTCTATCTGATCGGCATCGGGTTTCTCAAGCAGTATAAGTATATTGATATCTGAAACTCCTTCGACAAAGTTTCCGCTTACATAACTGCCGTATATCGCAGCTGAAACAAGGTTGCTTTCAAAGCTATTTTTAAGCACTTCAAGAAAGGATTCTTCAACAACGGTCCTAATAGCATTGATCTTTTTAGCCATCTTTTACCTCTCTTATATGTTAAAATGGTTCAGCAATGTCTTTATAAGGTAACATTCAACCGTGCTATTTTCAATACTTTATTTTGCTCTCTGAAATAAATATAGTTTTAAAGATAAATGGGTATTATAATAAAAATAAGTATGTCTTAATTCATTCCTGGAGGAATAATATGGGGATAAGGGGAGCGGATTTTGCAGGAACATGGTATCCCAGGGCAGAAAAGGAGTGCATTAAAACGATAAAAGAGTACATGGATGATGCCCCTGTGCCTGCGGAAGATTACAGAGGATATGGAGGGATTGTTCCTCATGCCGGATGGTATTTTTCAGGCAGAACTGCGCTTTCAGTATTCAACAGCATAAAAAAGAAAAAAGTGCCTGAGATTTTTTTTCTATTCGGAATGCACCTTCCGTCCGGGGGTCCAAATTATATATTTGCTGATGATGGTTTTGAAACACCCCTCGGAAACCTTGGGGTGAACAAAGAAGCGGTGAAACATTTATGTGATTCTTTTGATTTTATCGAAGAGAATGCATCTTCCTACACCCGTGATAACACTATAGAATTGCAGCTTCCTCTGCTGAAATATTTTTTCCCTGACACAAGTGTTGTCACCATCGGGGTCTCACCGGGCGCGCAGGCAGTTGAAGTTGGAGAGTTGGCTGTATCAGCATCTGAAAGACTCGAATTGGATGCATGCTATATCGGGAGCACTGACCTGACCCATTATGGACCGAATTACAATTTTACACCCCAGGGGACAGGCCGAAAGAGCGTGGA
Organism: Spirochaetota bacterium; assembly: GCA_030603285.1. GTDB lineage: Bacteria > Spirochaetota > B62-G9 > B62-G9 > DRHN01 > JAUVYC01. The sequence continues at coordinate 8,703 of JAUVYC010000039.1, read as the reverse complement.
ATGGGTAAAAGGTACAAATGACAGAGAGATTATTGATGCATTTCTCAGTGCAGAACCACATAAAGTAATGAGAAAAGCCGCTTTATCTCAGAATGCGTGCTGTCCAGGTGCTGCTGCTGCTGCCATTGCCGGGGTGAGAAAAATGGGTATTCAGCAAGGTGTTCTGGTGCAATATACTACGAGCTATGATATTCATCCTGATTCAAGCTTTGTAGGGTATGCAGGAGTTATTTATTAAAATACATGCATTAACCCCCATTTCACACAACATTCTGTAAATGTGGCGAATGGGGGGTTGACTCCAGTTCCTGGAGTTGGCGGTTTTCTCACTCCAAACTCAATTTAATGCATGATACTTTAATGTATTGCTATATTGATAATTAACTTTGTCGCTGCTCAATTTGTGAGAAAACCGCATTAATTTTCTTCTACTTTTATTGTAATCTTATCAGGATATTCTTTTGCAATGCGTTTAAGGCCCAGAATCATTGTCGATAAGATAATATTGAAAATCATACGATTTTCTTTGTCAGTTCCTTCTTTTACCTTAATAAACAACGTACCTTTCTGTATTTTCCAAAATATATTACTATTTCCGTAGTAGAGCAGTCCGGAAAGTGCTGTTTGTGTTATGGCCGAAACTGCCGAGCACACGATATCCTTTCCTGCTAATCTTCCTCCATGGCCGGAAACCGTAACCACTTTTATGTCATCGCCCGATTTCTTTATATAAATATCGATCAAAAATGTTTCTCCACTTCAAAGAATTGCTATAATATAACCTATATCGGAATTACAGTATTCACCAGAAAAAAATCATTTTTGCAGGTGCGTTCTTTGTAATTGCTTCGATTGTTTTTAGATACAAATTCTCCTTCCCAGTTTGTGCATTTTATTATATATTAAAGAAAATTTATTGCATATTTTCCGGATATTATCTATGGAGCTGCTACATGAAACTTTTTACATTTAAACAGGGAGTACATCCTCCATACAAAAAAGAGCTTTCTAAAGATAAACCGATTCAAAAAGCTGGGATACCGGAAAAAATCGTCATTCCCCTGGTGCAGCATATTGGAGCACCCTGTAAGCCAGATGTAGTGGTAGGTGATGCAGTAAAGGAAGGGCAGATGATAGGAAAAGCTCGCGGGTTTGTTTCTGCTCCTGTTCATTCACCGGTTTCAGGAAAGGTAAAAAGAATTGAAAAAGCTCCCCATCCACTGGGACAGGATATACTCGCTGTAATTATCCAACCGAATGGAAACGGGGAAATGGCTTATATGGAGCCGATGGGAGAGAAAATAAACAAGCTCGATCCAACTTCCATGCTGAGCCATATTTTGAACGCGGGGATAGTGGGCCTGGGAGGTGCCGCATTTCCGGCGCATGTAAAGTTTTCTCCTCCCAGGGGAAAGCCGATTAATACATTGATAATAAATGGATGTGAATGCGAACCCTATCTCGCCGCAGACCATAGATTGATGCTTGAACATCCTGATGACCTGCTTCTGGGTGCCCATATGATCGGGAAAGTTCTCGGGGTAAAGAATATTATCATAGCTATTGAATCCAATAAGCCTGATGCAATAAAAACGATTGACCATGCAGCGGCTCATGGGGAAATTGTATGTATGGTAACCGAAACGAAGTATCCCCAGGGTGCAGAAAAGGTGCTTATCAAAGCCCTCCTGAACAGGGAGGTTCCAAGCGGCGGTCTTCCAATGGATGTTGGAGTTGTTGTTTCAAATGTCGGAACTGCTCTTGCTGTATGTGAAGCTGTAAGGGATGGAAAGCCGCTTATTGAGAGGGTGGTAACAATAACCGGGAACGCAGTAAAATATTCAGGAAATTATCTTGTGAAAATCGGAACTCCTGTCATAAACCTGATTGAACAGGCAGGCGGAACAACGGGCACTCCGGGTAAATTTATTATGGGAGGCCCAATGATGGGAATTGCGCAATCATCGTTTGATGTGCCGGTTATTAAAGGCACGTCCGGTATTCTCATTCTAAAGAAAGAAGATTATATGGAGGAAGAACATCGTCCCTGCATCAAGTGTTCCTTCTGTGTTCAGTCGTGCCCCATTTCTCTGCTGCCTTCGACGCTCTCCCTTATAGCAGAGGCGAAAAAGTGGGGATTAGCTGAAAAATATGGGGTCAATGATTGTATTGAGTGCGGAAGTTGTGCTTATGTATGTCCCAGTAAACGGCCTATTGTTCAGTTTATAAAAACGGCAAAGCTAAAATTACAAGAGATTAAGGCAAGAGAGAAAAAATAGAATGGAAAACAATAAACAAGCGCTTGTCCTTTCAACATCACCTCATATTAAGAATAATGAATCAGTTCCAAAAATCATGTTCAGTGTTATTCTCACACTTATCCCTGCTGCAGCATTCAGTGTCTACCAGTTTGGTTTATATATTCTTCTTCTTTGCGTTGTATCAGTGGCAACCTGTATTGTATCCGAATATGTGGTTGTTCGATTGCGTAAAAGGCCGTTCACCCTGACTGATTATAGTGCCGTTGTGACCGGTATTTTACTTGTTATGGTGTTACCGCCGGGCTTTCCTGTTTACGGTGTTATTCTTGGAGCTGTTGTTGCTATTGTAATCGGAAAACAGATATTCGGTGGCATAGGGTATAATATATTTAACCCCGCTCTTATCGGGAGGGCATTTTTAGCTGCTACATATCCGGTGTTCATTTCTAAATGGATTCAGCCCCGAATAGGGATAGATGCTCTTACGGGTACAGCAGTGGCAGATGCTCTTTCGAGCGCAACACCTCTGGCGAGCATGAAGTTTGATGGAATTGGCACTCCTTTTATTTCCCTCTTCTTCGGAACTACAGGCGGTTCGATAGGAGAGACAAGCGCATTCCTGATAATTCTTGGATCATTGTACTTAATTAGTAAAAAGTATATAAAATGGCGGATCCCCGCATCTATTTTTGTGACTGTTTTTATTCTAGGGCAGATCTTTCATTATATAAAACCTGACCAGTATCCTGGCGGGGTTTTTCACCTTTTTGCCGGAGGATTAATGATGGGAGGTCTCTATATGGCAACCGATATGGTGACATCACCATTGACTAAAAAAGGATGTGTAATATTTGGCGCAGCGATCGGTTTTCTCGTGATCGTTATCAGACTTTTTGGGGGGCTGCCTGAAGGGGTGATGTATGCAATTCTTTTTATGAATGCTTTTGTTCCTGTAATCAACAGGGCTACAAAGCCGAAAATATTTGGCACATGGGGGCCAGCATGAGTAATAGCGTAAAAATGATTCTTATCCTCACACTTATCGCATGTATATCGGGCGGAGTGCTGTCACTTGTATACATGATCAGCAGCCCTCTTATTGAAGCGAATATGCTTGATGAACAGAGAAAATCAATTTTTTTAGTCGTTCCTGGTGCCGAGAGTTATGAAGAAAAGATGAAAGAGGATATAACCTATTTTGAATGTAAGGACACATCCGGGAGTACTGTAGGAATTGCATTGCCTGTACAGGGAAATGGGTATCAAGGTGTGATAAAACTGATGGTGGGTTTGACTCCTGATCTAAGCAGGATAACAGGAATAAAGGTTCTTGAGCAGGTTGAGACTCCCGGACTTGGCGGAAGAATTTCCGAGGATAAATTCCAGGATCAATTTAAAGATGTTTCTACCAAACCGGCTGTTGAATATGTAAAGAACCAGGAACCTGAAAAGGATACGGAGATCAGGGCTGTTACAGGGGCAACTATTTCTTCACGCTCAGTTGTAGCTATTATTAATAAGAATATTCAGCGACTGAGCAGTGTCCTATAATACAATGAGCGTTCTTTTCATAAGGGGGTAGAGATGATATGGCAAAGATAGATCGTGGAGATACAAACGCAAAGAGAAGAGGTTTTAGTGAATTTGCAAAAGGGTTCTGGAAAGAAAACCCAATACTTGTCATGCTCCTTGGGTTGTGTCCTACTCTTGCAGTAACAACCTCTGCAATTAACGGGCTCACAATGGGGCTTGCTGTTGTATTTGTATTGACAGGTTCAAGTCTTATCATATCGGTCATCAGAAATATCGTACCAAAGCAGGTAAGGATTCCGACCTTTATTGTTATTATTGCTACGTTTGTTACCATGGTAGATCTGTTTTTAAAAGCCTTTTTCCTCGATTTAAGTAAGGCTTTGGGCCCATTCATCCCTCTTATTGTAGTAAACTGTATCATTCTTGGAAGGGCAGAAGCCTTTGCCTCAAAAAACAAAGTGTGGTTTTCACTTTTAGATGCTCTGGGGGTTAGCTTTGGTTTCACCGTGACTCTGGTTGTACTTGGCGGAATCAGGGAATTACTCGGTATGAGGACGTTTTTTGGTATGAATGTTCTTGGAGAAGGTTTTGAGCCGTGGATAGTTATGCTTCTTCCTCCGGGGGCGTTTATCACTCTCGGGTTTATGCTCGGAGCAAAGAATCTTATAGACATTAGAATGAAGGAGAGAAAAAGAGGATAGTAAAAAGCCGCCTGCAAAGGACGTGGCTTCCTTTTGGCAGTGAAACATAAATTAAAAAGAACGGAGGTTACCGGTGGAAGTTATTCTGATTTTTATATCTGCTGTACTGGTAAATAATTTTGTATTGTCTTATTTTCTCGGGATTTGCCCTTTTATTGGTGTGTCCGATAAAATTGAATCAGCAGTCAGTATGGGTTTTGCCGTTACCTTTGTGCTTACACTTGCTGCGGCAATTACATGGTTAATCAACAGGTATATTTTGATTGCTTTTAATGTTACTTTTCTGGAGTATGTTTCTTTTATTATTGTTATCGCATCTCTTGTGCAGTTTGTTGAAATGTTCATTAGAAAAACGAGTAAAACACTGTATGATGCTCTGGGAATTTATCTCCCTCTCATAACAACTAACTGTGCAATTTTAGGTTTGGCACTCTTTGGTGCGTTGCGGGAATATTCATTTATTCAGAATATTGTTTTCGGCATTGGAGCTGGAATCGGCTACACACTTGCGCTTGTGATTATGTCCGGTATCCGGGAAGAGCTTGATCTTGCAGATGTTCCGGAACCATTAAAAGGTGCAGCAATTACCATGATAATCGCAGGTCTACTGGCTCTTGCATTTATGGGTTTTGCATGATTAATCTCAGCATAGATTTTATTTATTTTATCAGATAAGGAGTTTATATGGGAGGGGTTATTATATTAATTTCACTGGCAAGTATGGGTGGTCTTGGCCTTGCTCTTGTTCTCATGCTGGTTGTTGCTGATAAAAAACTGTCAGTTAAGGAAGACCCGCGGGTAGAGAAGGCGCTTGAAATTCTTCCAGGGGCAAACTGCGGTGCCTGCGGTTTTGCAGGATGCGGCGCTTTTGCTGCAGCTCTTGTAGAAGAGAAATCTACCGTTAGCGGCTGTAAACCAGGTGGGAATGAAACAGTGCAAAAACTTACAGACCTCCTTGGTATCGAGGAAACTGAATCAATTTCACCAAAAGTTGCCAGGGTATTCTGCAGCGGTGGAATAAAAGAAACTGTTAAAGATAAGGTATATATCGGGATAGAAACCTGTATATCTGCGCATCTTGTTGGCGGCGAAAAGGCATGTTTATACTCCTGCATCGGTTTTGGAGATTGTTGTGAAGTTTGTCAATTTGATGCAATTTATATGGATGATAATGGACTGCCTGTTGTAGACCTTGCAAAATGTACAGGATGCGGTGAATGTGTAAGGGCATGTTCAAGAAATATTATTGGATTAACAGATTATGATGAAGTTGTTCATGTTTACTGCAGTTCTCATGGAAAAGGCGCTGTTACAAAAAAAATATGTAAAACTGGCTGTATTGCCTGCAAGCTCTGTGAAAAGGATGATGATACCGGTGCTGTAAAGGTTATCGATAACCTGGCGGTAATTGATTATGGGGTTAATAAAGCCCCTGTGGAGTCCGTCAACCGATGCCCGACAAAGGTTATAAGAGTTTCAGCACCTGCTCCCGGATATGAAAACATGTTTGAAGCAAAGATTAAACAGAGTCAAAAAGCAGTGGAGGAGAAAAAAACCTGAACGGAAATATGTTTATTAAAGGAATAAGTGGAGAAGAAGGAGAGGTCGTTGCAGTACATGGAAATAAGGCAGCCGTTAAAATAAAGGCAAATAAATCCTGCAAAAAATGCCATCTCTGTAAACGAATTTCATCCACTGAAATGATTGTAGATGCCTTTACGGAGAGGCCTGTAAGTAAAGGTGAAAGGGTTGTTATTGCCGTCCGTCCAGGTACAATTGTTAAATCTGCTGTTATCCTGTACATTCTGCCCTTAATAGGACTTATTATTGGCTACTACTTTGGTAAGTTTATCAGTGCATTTTTCCATATCAGAGTTAAAGGAGAATTATTTCCCGCATGTATAGCTCTTATCTTTCTTTTCCTGTCTTTTATTCCTATACACATATATGACAGAAAAAAGCAAAACGACAGCCGGTTTCGAGTTTTTATCACCGATAATATTCCAAAAAATATATCAAACCCAGATTAAATAAAAAAAGTGGCTGAAATTGCTATAAATTATTAAATTGATCGTTATGCTTTTATTTTATTATGAATCAAAAGTCTGAATAAACCCGGTGGAAATATTACCCCGGTGGAAATATTACCCCGGTGGTAAAATTACCCCTGGGTAATATTTCCCCTTAGTCCATAAAATATATCAAGAACCTATTATGAGTAATTTGCGAAAAATAAGCATAATCATCGCTGCCTCTATTGTATCGATTTTACTGTTAATTGTATTTATATTATTCAATTTTCCATACAATTCTGTTATTAAACGAATCGATTTTTATCTATCAAACAATTATTCCACGAGCCTTACAGTTCAGAATATCCGGTACCGTTTCCCCGTAAAATTTTTATTGGAAGATATGCGGTTAGTTCAGGATGAGGGCCCATTCGCAGTGCATATTGAACGTGTTCTTGTAAGTATAAAATTTTTTAATTTCTCAAAGATAAAAATTGCTGAGATAGCAGGGACTGGAGTGGCTGTAAACACTGATCCTGTGGAATTATCAATAGCAAAGATTTCTGTCCTGTCCGGATTCAGGCTTTCATATTTAATCAGAGAAGGAAATCCGGATGCTGTTGATTTTATTAACCTGCGGACAGGAGGAATAAAGATAGACAGACTTTTTTTACCCGGATTTGAATTTTCCTCTTTCAAAATTCCACTCGTAGACTTCTCATTAATTAATAAAAATGGTGAGTTTATCGTTGAAAAGGGTTTGATTAAAAGCGATCTATTCAATTCTGAAGTGTCCGGTGGATTTAACTTTGAATTGATAGATGGGAAAATTGTTCTCACATTATCAAATGAGTTCTATAAACAATATTCACATCTAAAAAATATCGTAGACTCCATATCAGATAACGGTGTTCTAACTATAACTATCAAGGGCAGCATGAAAAAGCCGGCATTCATATTTTTATAAAAATAGATATCATTTTGGGAAAGACGAAAATACTCATTGCAGACAACAACCAGGATATTATACTCCTTATCAAAAAACGGTTTGAATATGACAGTTACACCTTTATTGAAGCGTATGATGGTGAGGAGGCTCTTAAAAAAATCAAAAAAGAGAAACCCGATATAATCCTTTTAGATTTGAAACTGCCCGGGAAAAGTGGGATGGAGGTTTTACAGGAATTAAAGGAGGATTTCGAACTTAAGGATATTCCGGTAATTGTTTTGACAGTGGTAAGTGAGGTGTATGAAAAGATAAAAGCTTTAGAATTCGGCGCAAGCGATTTTCTCGTAAAACCCCCTGAACCGTCTGAATTGAAGGCGCGTGTAAATGCGCAGCTTGAGCTTCTCAAGGCCGCAAAGAGATTTAAAAAATATTCGCTCTACCTCGAAAATATCGTCAGCCGGAAGATGAGGGAAATCAAAGAGTATACCAACAGGCTTGAAGAAATGGTAGAGCAGAAGGTAGGGGTTATCAAGAGACAGAATGAAGAGCTGTTAATCAGTCTCAATTCTGCAAAAAAAGTTCAAAAAAGCCTTTTGCCTGATGAATTATTGACTATCGGAGGGGTGGAATTTGAATCGATCTTTTTCCCCTGTGATGCAATTGGTGGTGATTTTTATGACATTTTCAGGATTGATGAGGATAACATTGGGTTATATATTGCTGATGTCTCAGGGCATGGTCTGCCTTCGGCAATGGTTACAATTTTTTTAAAACAGGAAGTATTTTATCATGCAAAACGGATAAATAGAAACGGTAAATATTTCGTACCGAGCCCGAAAGAAGTTTTAGACAGACTAAATCAAAGCTTTATTGAGAATAATATTGGAGAAGGAAGATACTTTGTTACGATGATCTATTGTACATATTCATTGAGTAAAAGAAATCTTAAATTATCAATAGCAGGGCATCATGCTCTGCCTGTATGGAAAAAGGAGAGCGGGGATAGTGAAATAATAAAGCTTACCGGGTTCCCCATTGGCTGGTTCAAGAAAATTGGAGAGTATTCTGAAACCAGTCTTACTCTTTCCCGTGGGGATACTGTTCTCTTTTATACAGATGGAATCTTTGAAATCTATCGCGGCAAGGATAAAAACGCCACATTATATGAAATGATAAATTCTGTCGTCGACCTTTTTACAAAAGAGGATTTGAAAGATAATTTAATCCGTCTTGTAAATGGGTATATA
>JAUVYC010000204.1 GCA_030603285.1 Spirochaetota bacterium | reverse complement strand
GCCACCTGCTTTGCAGGTGGTCTTTTACTGGATTTTTAGTGTGCTCAGTGCAACAAGCGCGAGCATTGCCCCAACTATCCAGAATCGAACAATTATTTTTGATTCAGACCATCCCTTCAGCTCAAAGTGATGATGGAGCGGAGTCATTAAAAATACCCTCTTTTTAAACAGCTTATAAGAGAGAACCTGAATAATGACTGAAATAGTCTCTGCGGCAAAAACCCCGCCTACTATCAATAAGAGGATCTCCTTTTTTATGAGCAGGGAAACAATCCCGATAGAACCTCCAAGTGACAGTGAACCTGTATCGCCCATAAATATTTCAGCAGGATGGCTGTTAAACCACAAAAATCCAACGCTGGCGCCGAGTATGCTCATACAGAAAACAGTGAGCTCAGCGCTTCCAGTGATATAGGGTATTCGGAGATAACGTGCAATCTCAACATGACCGGTGAGATAGCATAGTCCCGCATAAGCAGAAATAACAAAAATAATCAAGCCAGTTGCAAGACCATCAAGACCGTCAGTTAAATTAACAGCGTTGGACGTCCCTACAAGCAAGAGAATCCCAAAAGGTATGTAGAAGAAGGAGAGATCAATAACAGGCACATTTATAAAAGGAACATAGAGCAGAGTTGTCTGATCACTCTTTCCAGGTCCAAAATAAATATACAGGACGACTGCTGTTGACACCAACAATTGTGTACATAATTTAAACCTGGCATGGAGGCCCTTTGAACTTCCTTTTACAAACTTCAGATAATCATCAAAAAAACCGATTAGGCAGAAACTGGAAGTTGCGATGGTAATGAGAACAGTATAATGGTTTGAAAAGTTCCCCCACAGCAAAATTGAAGTCAATATTGCAAGCAGCATAAGTATCCCTCCCATAGAGGGAGTTCCTGCTTTCCGTTCATGTCTTTCAGGGGTGTCTTCACGTACATTCTTTCCTGTCCCTATTAGCTTTAATTTTTTGATTAAAGGCGGCCCAAAAATGAAACAAATGAGAATTGCGGTTACTGTGGCATAAACTGATCGAAAAGTAATGTATCGAAATACGTTAAACGCAAAAAAATATTCATATAACGGATATACAAAATAGTAAAACAAGTTCCCCCCCCCGGTTAAACTGCTAAAAACCTACTGTTTTATAAGCTCTTTAATTACTTCCTCAAGCTCCATATTTCTCGACCCTTTTACAAGAATAATATCTCCGATTTTTACTTCTTTTCTCAGTGAGTTTACGAGTTCGTCGATATCTAAAAAATTGAATACGCTGGTATGCCCTGCCTCTTTGAGAGCTTCACCCGTCACCCGGGCCTTCTGTCCATAGGTATAAAGAGAAGTTATGCCATGCTTAATTATCTCTTCTGCTATTTTTCTATGATAAAATTCCGACTGATTGCCCAATTCAAGCATATCCCCGAAGATAAAGACCTTTTTCCCCCGGATACTGATCTTCCCGATATGATTTAAAGAGGCTGATACTGAGAGCGGATTCGCATTATAACTCTCATCAATAATTGTTACACCCTTCCAGGTGTAAATATTTCCCCTCCCTTTCTCTTCAGTATAACTCTCAATACCAGCCTTTATTTCACCCTTCGTAAGTCCCAAAGTCAATCCCAGAAGCGCAGCAGCTGTGGCATTAAGAATTCCATGTTCGCCCAGTGCCTTTGCCTTAATTTTTTTCCCAGTTAGGATAAACTCTGAGCCGTATACATCAATTTTTATAATTCTTTCAGGATACAGATCCCCTTTATTTAAACCAAAACTTTTTATCTTTGTATTAATGCCTTTCCCAAGAAACCGGAAATATTTATCTTCCGCATTTAAAAATGCCACCCCGCTTTGACCGAGCACATCAACTGCGCACTTTTTCTCCCGGGCTATATTCTCCTCATTACCAAAAAAACCAATGTGCGCCGGTCCTATGTTCGTAATAAGCGCATAATCCTGATGTACAATATTTGATAAATAGGTTATTTCACCAGGATGATTTGTCCCGAACTCCTGAATGAGCATATCTGTATTGTCATCAACAGTTAAAACCGTTTTTGGTACACCGACATCATTGTTGAAACTCATGGCGCTCGACACCACAGTATATCTTTGAGAAAGAACGGAAGAAATTAATCTTTTTGTTGTTGATTTGCCTGCTGAGCCCGTTATAACAATTTTTTTCAAAGAAAAAAGTTTCAGGTAGTTCTCAGCAATTTTTCCGAAAATTTTTCTTGTATCAGGCACGCCGACAAACAGTACCCGTGATGTATCTCTTAACTGTCTTTCAATAGATTTAATCTTCTCATTTTCAAAGATAATACACCCGGCACCACCCCGTATCGCATCATCAATAAAAGAATGTCCATCATATTTCTCGCCTGGGAGAGCAATAAAAAGATCATTCTTCTTTATAGATCGTGAATCAGTTGATATTGAAAAAACTGCTAAAGAGTTAAAAACGATTTTGTTGCTAACAAAGAGTACAGGAGCATCATTTAACAACTGTGTAAGTTTAACACATTGCATTATAGACTCTAAATCAGGACTATTTCACCAATATAAACATCACAAAGTCACCGAGGCACAGAGCCTATAAAATTATCTAACCCCAGATGCGCTGAACTCTAATAATATTCCAACCTCTGGAGACTCTGTGTCTCCGCGGTTAAATTTCTATTTTAACTTAATACACAATCAGTTTTATATCCCTGTACGTTATCGGCATCATATTCAACTCTTCACTCACAATCGCTTTAATTCTTTCTCTTGATTTTAAATAGGAGAGTTCAATATTCATCAGGTAAATGGATTTTTCAAGTGCATTCCTCTGTACCCTTATTTCCTCAATTCTCCTCTTTACAAGTTGCATGTGTATATTCTGCCATGTCATACAGAAAAAAAGGGTAAAAATAACCCCGAAAAATATTATAAGTTTTACAATCTTCTTCAGCATAATAATATTCGGATTTCTCATCATGCTCATTTCTCCTGCCTACGCGATTACTCTCATATCCGGGCTTACCTTATCTAGAAAATTCACTTCCAGCTTATTTGCACACCTGAGACGTGCACTGCGAGATGCTGGGTTGGTGTTGATTTCTACTTCATCCGGAAATAATGGTTTTTTCGTTAATATTTTAATTATTTTCTTTCCCCCGCATACACAGACCGGAAAATCAGGAGGACATGTGCACCCTTTTGTTAAATCTCTGAATACAGATTTCACAATCCTGTCTTCTAATGAATGAAAGCTGATCACACAGATTCGCCCGCCCGGTTTTAAACATTCTATACCATCCCTTAATGCTTTTTCGAGAATTTCGATTTCATCATTTACAAAAATCCGAATAGCTTGAAACGTCTTTGTTGCAGGATGAATATTTTTGGGCCAGTGTTTTCTGGGAATTGCCCTCCTTATTATATCGGCCAGTCTGGTCGAAGTTGTAATTCGGTTTTTTTCTCTCTCCTGTACTATGAGTCCTGCAATCCGATTTGAGAATTTTTCTTCACCATACGCCCATATTATTTCTGCCAGCTTTTTTTTATCAAATCTATTTACAACATCCATACCACTGAGTGATTTCGATTGATCAAGCCTCATATCCAGCGGTTCTTCCCGGGAGAATGAAAAACCTCTTTTGCTCTCCTTAATGTGAAACATTGAAATACCAAGATCAAAAAATATTTTATCTACCTTTTTCCCTATATTATCCTGAATGATACTTTTTAAATTTGAAAAATTATCTCGAACAGGAATAAATTTCTGGTGAAATTCCCTGAACCGCTGGATTGCCTTTTTCAAAATCACTGAATCCTGTTCAATTCCTAAAATATAACCATCTTTTACATTACGGAGAAAATGAGAAGAATGTCCACCCTCCCCCAGAGTGCAGTCAACAATTATATCATTACTTTTGATAGATAGGCAGGACAGCACCTTTTCTACCATAACAGGATTATGGGCAAACATTGGTCCTCCTAACCCTCATTTCTCACAAATTGCTTTAAACACATAGAATGGGTGGTTTTAGCGCTTTTCTCACTTTAGACTTCATTCGATGCATGACACTATAATTTATTAACATACTAACAATGAACTTTTAAGTTACTCAATTTGTGAGAAAACCGCACTAAAGACCCAAATCTGCTATCTTTTCACCAAGAGAATCGAAGCTCTTTTCATTTTCTTCCCTGTATTTGTTCCAATTTTCTTCACTCCAGATTTCTATCCGGTTTATTGCACCGAGTATGACTACATCCCTCTTAACTCTGGCATATTCCCTCAGGCTCTGTGAAATAACAATCCTCCCCTGCTTATCCACTGTTTGTTCATTTGCTGGAGAGACAAACATCCTTAAAAAAGACCTGTCTTCTTTCCTGGTAAGAGTAAGCCGTTCATTTAACTTTTTTACAATCACATTCCACTCGTTTTTTGGATATACAAAAAGGCAGTGATCAAATCCCTTTGTTGCAACCCAGTACTCTTCTTCTCCAATTTTCGAATATCGCAATTTTGCCGGTATTGCAATTCTGCCCTTATCATCAAGTGTGTGTCTGTACTCTCCAATAAACATATCGGTCTCACAAAAGGACTATACTTTCCCTCGATTGAGAATATGGTTTAAAGAAATTACATAATGCTTTCTTAACTTTTTTCCCCAGCACCATATGGGACATCAGTTAAAAAAACTGATGCTCTTGTATTTTCATTAAATATACCACTTATTGGGAAAATTCACCACTTTTCCCCACATTTACTTAAAATAATAAAGGAATTTTAAAACTTGTCAATAGTTTTTTTTAATTTTTTTTTAAAAAAACCAGGGAAGGAATTTATAGCTATCACATAGGAAAAGAATAAAATTTTTCATAATTAATACGTTGAGTTGATATAGCGGTTCATATTAAACGTTTTTAATAGTAATCGATTGAAATAACTTCGGGGATGGACTTTATATCCTTTAAAAACATTTTCAACTGCTGTTTCTGCTGTATTTGAATCCGAAAAGCAGTTTTTACCAGGCCATCACGATTGGCCTTTAAGTAAAGTTCCACAATATTGGACATAAATTTTTATTTTAACAGCGACAAAATAATCATGCGCTCTGCACCCGTGTGATCCTTTGCAATCTTTTCAATCCTGTACCTTCTATCCTGTAGAATAGTAAGAATACCATCCAGTATTTCCGGATCAATCTCGAGTATAAGTAGGGG
>JAUVYC010000215.1 GCA_030603285.1 Spirochaetota bacterium | reverse complement strand
AATACTGGAAAAACTCGAAGGCCCGGTGCATGGATATGCCTTTTATTCAAAGCAGCAGGATACCGCATCTATCAGGGAATTATTTAACGAGTATCACTACCATTACAAGGACTTTGATTTTGAAATACTTGACCCTGATCTCAACCCGGGGATTGTCGAAGAAATGGGTATTGAAGAGTACGGAGAAGTATACATAGAATATGGCGGAAAAACAGAAAAGGTAAAATCAAAAAATGAAGAAGGCATCACAAATGCCCTCATTAAGCTTTCTCAAACTGAAATTAAAAAGGTGTATTTTATCACAGGACACGGAGAGCACAGTATAGAGGATTACAGTGGTGAGGGCTATGATAAAATTAAAGCTGCTATTAAAGCTGAAAACTATGATGCAGAAGAAATTTTGCTGCTGAGGGAAGAGAAGGTTCCTGATGACTGTGCTGTACTTATATCTGCAGGCCCCAAAGGGGATTATGAGGCCCATGAGATTGAATTAATAGAAAATTACGTGCAGGATGGAGGAAGGGTATTATTTCTCCTTGACCCGGTTGAAGCAGGGAAGGAGCATATTAATATTGCTGTGCTCCTGGAGCGGTACGGTCTTATCCTCGGAAATGATGTCATTATCGATCCTTTGAGCAGGGTATTATCCGGTGATTTTTTTATGCCTGTAATAAACAGCTATACCTACAATCCCATAACAAAAGACTTTCGTTTTGCAACATTTTTGCGGCTGGCAAGGAGTATAAGTACAAAGGAGGATGCAGGAGAGAATATTTTTACCCGCATAGTTGCGAATACAGGAGAGGCAAGCTGGGCAGAAACGAATCTGGAAAGTTTATTGTCAGACAGAGGTGCGGATTTTGATGAAGGGATTGACATACAGGGACCTGTCTCTGTAATGGCATATTCAAGAGTAACACTTGCATCAAAAGATTTGTCAGAAGGGGAAGTTCTGGAAGCTGATACAGAATCAGATAAACCGGAAAAACCTGAGGAAGATGCATTGATCCTTGCGGTCGGTGATTCAGATTTCATAACGAACTCGATGTACCAGACCCAGGGCAATAAAGACCTTTTCCTGAATACAATAAACTTTCTTGCAGACCGCGGAGACTTCATCACTATCAGGCCCAAACAGCAGGAATCGGTGTATCTCACGATGACTGCAAAACAGGGAAGAATCGCATTTTTTGTATCTGTGATAGCAATACCTCTCTTTATCATCATTGTTGGGCTTTATTTTACTATCCAGAGGAGAGTTAAATCATGATGTTTTTTAAAAAAGCCATCATACTCTTTGCGATTCTTGTTCTTGCGGGATTTGCATACTGGTACTTTGAGATAAAAAAGGCGAAAGAAAAAGTGGAAACAGAGGAAAGTGAAGCATACCTCTTTGAACAAACAGATAAGGAGATAGCGAAGATTACACTGAAAGAAGAGGGGCAATCTCCCATTGTCATAGAGAAAAAACTCGAGGAAAAGGAAGAGGCAGATGAGGAGGAGTGGATTATTCATTCACCTGTGGAAACCCCGGGAGAAACCATAACAATTAAAACTGTGATAAATGCTTTAAAAGAAAGTAAGAGAGAGGAGGTTGTCTGGGAAAACCTTGATAAAAAAGGTGAGTACGGTCTTGAAACCCCTGAATTTTCTCTGGAATTTTCTTATAAGAATGAGGACGAAGTATACGTGATAGATTTTGGAATTGAAAATCTGGATAACAGCAAGGTGTTTACGGCTGTTTCCGGGAAAAATGCTGTATTCTCAGTTCCTGTCGGATTAAGGGATTCACTGAGAAAAAGCCTTTTTGACCTGAGGGATAAGAGGATAAGCCCCTATTCGAGTGATGATATAGAAAAGATATCGCTGTTGTCACTTGTGGAAACATTTATCTTGATGAAAGAGGATGATGAGTGGTATTTCATGCCTGATAAGATTAAGGCTTCGAAAATGCGAGTTGATATGTATGCAGGGAATCTCAGATGGGGAGGTTTTGCAGAAGTTGTAGAAGAAAAAGGTACGGAGTTTGCGAAATACGGGCTCGATAAACCCCGTTTATTGCTGAATTTTAAAATTAAGGATAATAAAGACTTTATGTTTATTCTTGGTGACCCAATTACTGAAAACACCACGGATTTTTATTATGCGATGAGATCAAGCGACAGCATGATCTTTCAGGTAAACTCAGACCTCGTTTCCCGGCTTCTTACCACAAAATTTGAGCTTAAAGACAGAAGCATATTTTCGATAAACAGTGAGGATATTGATACTGTAACACTGGAGAAGGAAGGAAACAGGTATACCTTTGCCAGGCACGATGATGACTGGGTATTTTCGGATACAGGCGAAAAACTTGAACGGGGATACAGGATCGATAGTATCGTCCGCTCTATAACGACTGCTGAGTATGAGGAGAAAGATCCTATTAAAAAAGGGGAGAGCGGCTACAGTGAAACCGGCATTGAGGACTCAAAATATCTTGTTACTTTTACCTTTGCCGATAAAAGGCCAGGGCTGACTGTAAGGCTTACTGAAAAGGATGAACAAACAAACAAACTCTGGCTGACACCGGATGACGGTAGTACAGTTTACCATACAAGCGGATATTTTGTATCCGACTTTCCTGATAAGAGGGAAGATCTTCTCTGAATAGCATAGAAGAATCCTGTGTGCCTTTGTGGGCGAAAATAGTCTTTAGTGGCTTCTCGTAAGCCGCCTGCATGGCAGGTGGTATTTTATTTATTTAGTCGTTTGAGTTTGTTAGAGGAATATTTTATGAAGCAAGAAGAATATATTAAAAAAGCGTATGATCTTGGATTCAGATACGAGAAAGATTATCATGGATGCGCCCAATCTACAATTGCTGCTGTTCAAGACTCTCTTGGCATTCGAAACGATTTTGTTTTCAAGGCCGCAAGCGGCATTGCAGGTGGAGGGGGCGGCATTGGTGATGGTGTGTGCGGAGGGTACTCGGGCGGCGCCATGATTTTGAGCGCCTTTTTTGGAAGAAGACGGAACAGATTTGATTGCGATGATGAATATAAACAATGCTCAGGTGATCTGGTGAAAACGCTCCATGATAAGTACATAGAGCAGTATGGATCGGTGATCTGCAGGGACGTACAAACAAAAATATTCGGAAGATACTACAATCTTCGAGATCCGGAAGAGATAAAGCTATTTGAAGAAGACGGGGCTCATATTGACAAATGCACCGTTGTTGTCGGTAATGCTTCTTCCTGGGCTATAGAGATCTTATTGAATGAAATAGCCAGAAGAGGTTTAAGTATCAAAGATTTTGAACATCTGGTATATATATCTTAAATGCAAAAACAGGGCAGTCCCTGTTGGAATTAATACATTATCGAGATTATAGACAGGAATAAGCTCCAGCCATTTCGCTTAATCAGGTTTTATCAAACAGTCCCATGGCTCCCCTGTATTTAGTATTTATTGCATTATAGGTGCACATCTCCATACAGCACAGGCATGAAATACATCCCTTTACTGTAAAAAGCGGATAGTGCTTTTTTTCAAATTTGATTACATTTACAGGGCAGATCTGGGAACAATTGCCGCATTTCTTGCATATTTTTGGGTTTAAAACCGGCATTTTCTTATACATTTTATAAACCATGTTCCCTGTAATGCAACTGATGGCTCCTGTCATAAACCCGGCAGGTGTTTTAAATTTAGTCGTTATTTTTTTAGCATCCGAAAGAGACATTCCAATAATCTCTATATCTTCCGGATTCCCAATACCGAGACCCCGATTAAATATACTCTTAAGGTGGGGGACATGCTTTAACCCGTTAAATTTCCCAATCTCCAGTGCAACAAGGTCGAGTGCCAGTTCATCTGTTCCGGCAAGTATGAGGTTCCACCTCAACATTTCCCGGATATGGGGCCCTTAGGTCCTTCCATTATTGTATGTAGATCGTAAACTGTTAACCGATTTGGCTTATTTTTTACAACCCATGAAAAATTGTCAGCAAGAACTTCTCCGAACTCTTCAGCATTTTTACCTAATACATGCTTCTTCGCTTTTAATCCTCCCGGAATAATTCCATAGTAATTTTTTATCGCTCCTGTTATTGTGGCTTCTGCGTGTGTCTTTAATCTTGGGAGGTTTATTAAAACATCACAGTCCTTTACCGGTTGTGAAACATAAAAATCTTTCATTATTACACTTTCTTCGATTGTTTCTTTTGCCGGTACTTCACCTTCAAAATCAACAAACTCCACTCCTCTATTCAGGCAAAGATCATGAAACCCTATTTTCTTTGCAATAAAGGCGGCATTTTTTTGCCCCTGGCCCGGAGAATCGCCGATTTTTATTTTATCGGCTTCAACACCAACTTTTATCAGATAATCAATAACTCCCTCCACAAAACCCGGCTGAGTGCACGCATCCCTGTTAGAAGAAATCAAGTTTGGTTTGATAAGGATGTATTCCGCGCTTTTGAGATTAAAGTGAAGGTCATTCTCAATTAATTTAACGGCATCGATCACCGCCTCAGGAATACTGCTGTAATCATTTACATTTACAATACTGATTCTGGTCCCCATTTTATTTCCCAAAAGATCTTTTTCTAAAGAGTGTTCCATGTCCTGTGATATAATAATTTATGCGATTATCACATTATTTTCAAGCACTATCAAGTAATAGGAATAAGAAACCTAGAATCCATGGGAATAAATCCCTCTTAAATGCAAAAACAGGGCAGTTCCTGTTGGAATTAATAAATTATCGAGATTATAAACGGGAATGAGCTCAAGCAATGTTGCTATCATTGTTGCCGGAAGCACTAATCGAGCAGGAACAGTAAGAAATAAAATGATAAATGATGAAAGGAAAAATGTAAGGGATCCGATGACAGTTCGATTTTTCAATCCGAATATGCGGGTTTTTCCAAACCGTATTCCGATAAGGGCAGAAAAGGAGTCTGAGATTGATACAATAAG
>JAUVYC010000179.1 GCA_030603285.1 Spirochaetota bacterium | reverse complement strand
TAAAGGTAACGGCTTTTTGAATAAGGGCGTGTGTGCCGATAACCACATCGACCTTGCCTTTTTTAATAATCTCTAATTGGGCTTTGCGTTCCTTGGGCTTTAATGAACTTGATAATAAAGTTATCCTGACTTTAGAATCTTCTAACAGATGCGAGAGAGTCTGATAATGCTGTTCGGCAAGTATTTCTGTCGGCGCCATAATTGCAGCCTGGCCTCCTGCTTCGATCACATCGAGGAGAGCTATCAAGGCAACTACCGTTTTTCCACTTCCAACATCACCCTGGATCAATCGGTTCATCGGTCTCTGTTCATGTAAATCTTCTTCAATCTCCTTTAAAACCCTCTTCTGAGCATTTGTAAGTTCGAACCGAATCCTTGATAGAAAATCTTTTTTCAGCTTACCGGAAAAGGTTTTTCTTACCTTTTTTATCTTTTTATTCCTGTTCCGCGTCAGCGCTGCAAGGATTTGATATTTAAAAAATTCCTGGTATGAAAATGCTTCTTTCGCCCTCCTCAGGGAATGCATATCCTCCGGGAAATGTATCTCTTTTATTAGCTCTCCTTTTCTTCCTAATTTATAGCCTCTGGTAATAAATTCGGGAGTATCCTCTTCAATGAATGTACTGTAACGCTCGATGACGTACTGGGTTAATTTCCTGAGCATTTTCTGGCTTACACCTGCTGTTAGACGGTAAATCGGAAGGATTCTCAATTCCGGAGCAGTTTCATCAAGATCATAGTCGAACTGGGAAAAAGCAGGGATTTTATACTTCCGCATAAAAATCCCGGTTAGATAAAATATTTTGCCTACCTTGAGTATATCCGTGAGAAATTTCCTGTTAAAACAGTAGAGCCAGGCGCTTCCGCTATCGTCGGATACTTTTATCTTTGGATGGATCTTCCCTTTGAAGTAAAATGTGGAATGCTCGATGACTTTAAATCTGAAGGTTGCCCTCTCTCCCTCTTTCACATTCCGCAAAAGCTTGAGTGTTCTTCTGTCTTCATAGGCCCTTGGAAAATAGTAGAGTAAGTCCCCGGCCGTATAAATACCGAGGTTATTCAACTTCAGCGATAAAGAAGGCCCAACCCCTTTTACATATTGAATATCATCGTTAAGATCTGGATTAGAATCTGGCAGCATAGGCATTATAGTTTGACCGGATTATTTTCCGGATATGTTGCGACATTTGATCCATCACAACCCGTTCGCTCATCTGGGACTTGTTAAAATCACTGTAATAAACCGGCTTTAACACAATAACCTGGACACATACTGGCCGTATAATAAAAGGCTTTAAAAATATTTTATCGGTATTTACCAGGACTACCGGAAGGAGGGGTTTTTCTGTCTCTTTTGCCAGTAGAAATGCTCCTCTTTTAAATCTGCCAGGTTCATCTTGAGGAGTTCGAGTCCCTTCCGGAAATATCCATACAGACTTTTCCTTATTCAGTACTTCTTTTATCTTCTCAAGGCTCCGGGATGCTGACATATACTTTGTTCTCTCAATAGGCACATATCCTGCAATTTTCATTGCAAGGCCAAAAACAGGAATCTTAAAAAGAGAACTCTTGGAAAGCCACCGGAACTGTAGCGGAATAGCTGCATTTGCAAAAAGAATATCCGTATAACTTCTGTGATTTGAAACTATTATGTAATTTTTAGCCGGTTCTATATTTTCCTTCCCAATTACTTCAATGCCTGCTCCATAAAATATTTTCACCAGTATCCTTGACCAGAATCTTATAATTAAATGGGGCAAGTCAGGGCTTCTTCGAAAAAAAGGATATATCAGGTAAAAATAAAGAGTACAAGGTATGGTAAAAATAATACCGCCCACCCAATACAGTATGCCCCTTATCATAATAACCCACCTTTATCTGAATACACTACAGGGGCATCTGTCCAAAGCTTTTCAAGCTGATAATAATCTCTACCTTCCTTGAGAAAAATATGAATGATAAAATAATTGTAATCGAGCAGGACCCATGGGGAATCATACCCTTCATTTTTTGAAATCGGTTTGATTTTGTTTTGATGCATGAACTCTTCGATAAAACGAATTAATGCCTTTGTTTGCACTGATGAATTAACTGTGGCAAGAATAAAATAATCAGTAATACTCGTAAGATCTTCCAGATCCAGTACAATGATATCTTTTGCCTTTTTATCCTTCAATAATTCAGCAACCTGGAGTACAATTTTTTCCACATCAAACGCGTCCCCGAAGCACCTGCCCTGCGCATCTTTTTTCATCGTACATATTTTCCTTCGTAATCGTTTCCAATTATAATAGTAACATCCACGAGGAGGGTTTTATCTATTCTTGTATACACTTCATTACAATTAATAATATCAGCTACTCTTTTTGCAAGTGATGGATTCCCTATTCTGTCAATAACGATTGTTTTCTGGTAATCGCTTCTGAGAGCATTGCCGTAATGCACCACATTAAATTCATACTCGAGAAAATAATTTCTTAAGCTCTGGGCCTGGCCAGGATTTCCTGAGCCATTTAATATCTCGATATTTACCTGGTCGCCAATCGGGGCAGGACCCTCGTCAGAAATGAACTTTTTAAGGTTTTCAATTCTTTCTCGCAGCCATTTTCCGTTTTCGATTGGGATTATAAAAGCCTCATCTTTTATTACTGTATTCTTCCCGAACATTCTGTAGAAAAGGAGACGTGAAGAGTTTATCTTCTGCATCTCACCTATTAATGCCATCATATCTTTTTTACTATAGTTTGTGTTAATGTCTTTTAATAAACGATTTAAAACCTTTTTATTTGAAAATAAGTTTTTTATATCCTCTGATCTATCAATGAGTGATTCGACGAATAACCGGTGATTATCTAATAATATTTGAGCCCCGGATTCACCAAATTTGTAAAGCATCAGTTCTTTGGCCTTAGCACCATCAAGAGTAACCTGCCCCTTCCTTACCTTTATAAAAATCTTGTTCTCTACATCAGTATAATTGAGGTTAACGGGATTAGTGATTTCAATCCCATCAAGTAAATCAACGAACATTTCAATATCTTTCAAATCATAAACAAGATAAAAATCGAATTGGTTATTTGTTAACTTTTCTATTGTTTTCTTAACAATCAGCATACCCCCTTTGAAATATATATTTCCTATTATGTCATATGCAGGCTTATCTTCATAATCGACCTTTAACCGCGTTCTCTCAGGAATTGCAATTGATGCAAGTTTCCCTGTATCAGGGTTGTAAAAACTCAGGAAAACAGATTCTGTCTTTTCACCGTTATTTTCAATCACAATAGTTGAAATTGTTGAGTGAGATTCAATAAGCTGGGCGACTTTACTCTCACGAAAATGGAATATAAAATATATTGCTCCAACTATTATCCCGATGGCTAAAAAAATAAGCAGGACCGAAACCCAATCAAAATCAGATTTTTTACTGCTGTCAGATTGGTACTTAATGTCAATAGTTTTAATTCCCATAAGCTATTCCCTGCCTCACTTTTACATTTTCATGATAATTTCATTATATCCGAGGAGAGTATTTTTGCAAATGAAAAGTTCTCGACTCAAGAGATGTCTTAAAATAAATTTATAAATATACAAAACTGTCTTATCGAGATTCTTATATGCCAGGATGCGAGCTTTTTCTACCCCATAAAACGCCCTTCCAGGCTCAATAAAATCAGCCACAAAAATCACTTTATCGAGTACACTCATCGATTCTCCTCCTGTCGTATGGAGCTCAATACTTTTTAAAACTTCTTCATCCTGTGTACCAAATCTCTGTTTTGCTATAATTTTCCCAGCATATGCATGGAGGAGGAGAGGATCTTCTACAACAGGGCTGTGACTGCTGGACCAGAAGCCGCTCTCCTTCAAAATTTGCCGCATGTTACTCAAAGGGATATCTCTTGCAATATCATGCAGAAGAGAAGCGGTCTCTGCTTTCTCTTTACTGCATCCATATATTTCTGATAGCTTTATGGCTGTATCCTTTACCCCCAGAGCGTGTTTATACGTCTTATTTGAGAGATATTCTTTAATGCTTTTTTCAAACTCATTCAAAAAGGTTTCTCCCTTTACCCTTTTATTCTCTGTAATTACATACCATCATATAAAGATAATTAGTTGGGCTTATTATGATAGGTCAATAATTTTATTTACGGTCTCAAGTTTATTCAACAGATCTTCCCCGAAATTCTTTATATAAATCATTTTTTATAATATAGTGCAAAACCTCATCCGTTACCAGATACCGGATACTTCTGCCCAGCTTAATGCTTTTCCTTACCCCAGAAGAAGTAATATCCAATTTTCTTTTTTTAAAATATAATATTTTATCAGGAAAATCTGAGATTTTACCAGGAAAATCCGTGATTTTACCAGGGCCTTGATTTTTAAAAAGGCTTTTTTTTTTCAAAAGAGAAGTCATTCAGAGACAAGTCTCGTGCTGACCGATTTTCCCTTAATAAAACAATAAATTGAATTTTCGTCACTACAAGCTCAATCTCTTTCCATGTTCCTATTTCATCAAGAAGGTCTGAACCAATAATGAAAAACGGCTTATCTTCAAAATGATAATTATCATATATATAATTTATCGTATCGATTGTATAAGAAATACCTCCTCGTTTTATCTCTATATCATCGCATATGAAATGTTCATTACCGGCTATGGCACATTCAACCATTTTGAGTCTATGAAAAGTACCAGGGTCTTTTTCTATCGTTTTATGAGGCGGGATATTCGCCGGGATAAAAACTACAATATCCAGATTAAACTCCTCCCTTACATCCTCAGCAAGCCTTAAATGACCGATGTGAACCGGATTAAAAGTTCCACCGAATAATCCAAGATTACGGCAGCGAATTTTCATAGGCTTTCTCCATTAGTAATACAATTTCATTCTTTAAAGTGTCGATTCCGCTTCTCGAAACTGAAGAAACACAGATTTTTTTCTCATCTGCAGTCATATTTAGAAAATTTTCTGCTTCATTATTCGAAACAATATCTCTTTTAGTCCCCACCAAAAGTTTTGGCTTATCCAGGAGATGCTGCGAATAATTCAATAATTCTCTCAATAAAGTCTCATACTGCAGAGTTAAATCTTTTCTAAATAGATCTATTAAAAACAGAAGGACTTTTGTCCGTTCAATATGTTTTAAGAATTGAATACCGAGCCCATGACCTTTGTGTGCGCCTTCAATAAGGCCCGGCACATCAGCTATTATTAATTGCCGTTCGTTCTTATAATACATGATTCCCATGTTAGGGGATAGAGTCGTAAAGGGATAATTTCCAATCTTTGGACTGGCATCTGTAAGTATTGATAGGAGAGTTGATTTGCCGGTATTAGGAAGTCCTACAAGGCCAACATCTGCAATTGTTTTAATTTGCAGAGTAAGCTCAATTTCATTCCCAGGTCTCCCCTTCTGTGCGTACCGTGGGACCTGGTTTACCGATGTGGCAAAGCGGGCATTCCCATACCCCCCTTTCCCACCTTTCAGCAACACCCTTTGTTCATCATCTTTCGTTAAATCCGCAAGTATTTTTCCGGTGTCCCTGGCTATGATTACTGTCCCCGGGGGGACATAGATTATACAATCCTTCCCTTTTGCTCCATTTTTATTCCCGCTGCTTCCCGCGTCCCCCTTATATGCTTTAAAAATCCTCTTTAACTTTACTTCATATAAAGATCTTAAGTCTTTTCTCACTTTAAAAATAATATCTCCACCGTCCCCCCCAACTCCTCCATCAGGCCCTCCCTTTGGAACAAACTTTTCTCTTCTGAACGAGACAATACCAGGCCCCCCGCTACCTGATTTAAC
>JAUVYC010000118.1 GCA_030603285.1 Spirochaetota bacterium | reverse complement strand
CCGCCCGGGGGAGGGATCTCGCCCCGCGTATTGCTTCCATACTCAAAGTAGGACTGACAGCAGACTGTACAAACCTGCAGATCGGAGATTTTAAGCATGCAAACGGGACTGAATATAAAAATATTCTTTATCAGATCCGTCCTGCCTTTGGTGGAAATATTATTGCTACGATTGTGACCCCCACGACACGGCCACAGATGGCAACTGTACGTGAAGGTGTAATGCCCGCCCCACCAGCTCAAAAAGGAAAAAAGGGAGAGGTTATCAGCAAAAATCCTGATCTGACTAATCTCAAGAATGTCACACGCATCCTTAGCCGGGAAAAGACCGAAAGAAAGGTGAATCTCAAAGGTGCTCAAATTATTGTTTCCGGTGGTTACGGTGTGGGCTCAAAAGAAAATTTCAGGCTTATATATGACTTCGCTCAAGTGCTCGGGGCTGAAGTAGGCGCAAGTCGTGCTGCAGTTGACGCAGGATTCATTAAAAAGGATCACCAGGTCGGGCAGACAGGGACAACGGTAAGACCAAAACTCTATATTGCCTGTGGTATTTCAGGAGCTGTGCAGCACAGGGCAGGTATGGAACAATCTTCCAAAATCGTTGCAATCAATAAGGACCCTGAAGCGCCGATTTTCAGCATAGCACACTATGGCATAATCGGAGATGTCAATGAGGTTATTCCTCTAATGATCGAAGATATTAAGAAAAGGCGGGTGGATTAAATGGAAAACTTCTTTACCGATAACAAAGATATTCAGCTTCTTTTTAATAATACAGATTTAACTGAGGTAATCGATTTAAAAGAGGGTGATTACTACGATGCAGAGGAGTTTGATTATGCATTCACAGATGCTGAGGATGCAAGGGAAGGATACCGGGAGATACTCACTCTTACTGGCGAGATTTCTGCAAAAAACATTGCGCCTCTTGCCCCTGAAGTGGATGAGGAAGGCTGTCACTTTAATTCAGGAACTGTAACATACCCAAAAGGAATACAAAAGAGTATGGATATCCTGAGAAGATCAAACCTCATGGGATTCACCCTCCCAAGGAAATACGGAGGATTAAACCTGCCCAGCTTTGTCTATTCAATCGGAATTGAAATGGTATCACAGGCAGATGCAAGTCTTATGAGTATATTTGGATTACAGGATATAGCTGATACCATTAACGAGTTTGGGGATGAAGAAATCAAATCCAGATACCTCCCCTATTTTACCTCCGGTAAGGTTACAGGAGCAATGGCACTCACAGAACCGGATGCCGGGTCGGATCTACAGGCCGTCCAGCTCAAAGCAACCTTCCATGAATCAGAGAATGTGTGGCACCTGAATGGTGTGAAGAGGTTTATCACAAACGGATGCGGTGATGTCCTCCTTGTCCTTGCACGGAGTGAACCCGGAACCAGGGACGGAAGAGGGCTCTCAATGTTTGTCTGTGAAAAGAATAAATCCCTTGTCGTACGCCGGATAGAGGATAAGCTCGGAATACACGGCTCGCCTACATGTGAACTGCAGTTTAACAATACCAGGGCATATCTTGTAGGAAAAAGAAGGTTGGGCCTTATACGGTACGTCATATCCCTTATGAACGGTGCGCGGGTCTGTATATCCGCCCAGGGAGTGGGAATTGCCCAGGCAGCTTACCTGGAAGGGCTCGAATACGCAAGGGCGCGGGAACAATTTGGGACAGCAATTGTAAACATCCCGCTTGTATACGAAATGCTCCTTAACGCCCGTGTCAGTATAGAAGCCGCAAGGCTCCTCCTTTATGACACTGCCCGGGTCGTTGATTTAAAGAAAGGGTATGAGAAAAAATTGGAGATGACGGACACACCGACAAAGGAACTGAGACAGACTTCGAAATACTATAATGCACTTGCAGCATTACTCACTCCTATCTCAAAATATATATCAACAGAATATGCAAACAAGGTCGCATACGATATGCTTCAGGTCCACGGCGGCACAGGGTATATGAATGATTTTAATATCGGAAGGCATTACCGTGATGCACGCATAACAAATATTTATGAAGGAACAACACAGCTTCAGATCGTCGCGGCAATAGGCGGGGTTGTCACGCGGGTGATGGAGCCGGAACTTGATAAAATGGAGGGTGTCCTTGTAGAGGATTTTCAGAAGCCCTATCTTAAAGAGCTTAAGGAAAAACGGGAACTGTTAAACAGGGCGATCGATTTTGTAAAAGAAATGGATGACCATGTATATCAATCCTATCATTCCGGGAGACTTGTTGATATGGCCGCTAAGGTCTATACTTCATACCTTTTCCTGAAGTACGCTCCATTCTCGGATGATAAGAAAAAAACAACGGCAATCTACTTTGAAAGGGAAATGCCTGAAATAGAAAAAAACTTCGCTATGATTACAAGCGGAAATCACGGAGCTATTGCCGAATATTCTGATCTATTGGGAAATTCGTAACATAATCATTCTACAGAAAGCAGATTTTATTATACTCGTTTCAATGTTGTAATATGCCTGGTTGGATCCATTTTACATTATTTAATAAATTCATTGGTAAAACATTCATCTGGATCTATTCGTCTCTTTATGAGACCCAGAGAATACATCACATTAATAGACATCTCCCAATCGTCCTTTGTCGTGTAACCAAGGCCGTACTTTTCTATATCCTCATCCTTCCAGAGATCCAATGAGGCCGATAAAACCTTTTTGTTAATATCAATATTTTTATCACTGAGTGTAGGGATGTATTTTTTTAAAAGAAAAATTACATTCTCCCTGTTGTCCAGAACATAATTTCCGGCACGGACTACCGCCCTGATAAACCTGCGGACAAGTTCAGGATTTTTATGTACCTGTGTATCGCTTGCAATAATTGCTGCAGATGCCATGGGCGTTATAGAGTAGGTGTTTATTATGTTCACCTCTTTCCCCATTTCCCTTAAAACTACAGGTTCATTATTTATATAAACTACAGCAGCGTCTACTCTGTCGGCAATAAGACTCTCAACCTGTGTGTAACCGATAAACTCCAGATCAATATCATCAAAGGTTAACCCTTCACTGTTCAGGATAACCTGAAGCCCAAAATAATTAGACCCGTATGGTCCTGGAGTCCCAACCCTTTTCCCTATCAATGAACGGATATCTTTAATTCCCTTATCCTTAAAAGAAACGACACCTACAGGGTATTTTACGTACATTGTGTATATAACCTTTACAGGAACGCCCTTATCACGTGCAATAATAACCTGATCCCCATCCGAAACCCCGAAATCGACCTTACCGCTTGCCACAAGAGACATAATATCTGTAGACATCCCATAGTAAAAGGTAACATCAAGCCCTTCTTCCTTGAAATATCCTTTCTCCACAGCTATGTAATAGGGCGCAAACTGAACATTCGGTATATACCCCATAGCAATTTTTATACTGTCTTTTGAATAAGCTGAATCCGACAGAAGGGTAAAGATCAATACAGAGAATAAAAGGATTAAATAAGATTTTCTCATTTCCATCTCCTTACATGTATGATTAATGTAGTGGTAACCAGCCGGGTCGCACTTAAGATATCCCTTTTTTCACGTGCCTTCCCAGTATGATGTATTCTAATAGTGACATAATTAAATAGAAAAGAATCCCCATCACACCAAGAAGAATAATACTTACAAAAACAAGTGCAGTATCAAAGCTCGCCCTTGCCATATTCACCATTGCCCCCAGTCCAACAGAGGAACCCAGGAATTCACCAACCACCGCCCCAATTACTGAAAATGTGATCCCGATCTTCAACCCCCCAAAGAGCACAGGAAGTGCTGAGGGAAGCTCAAGCTTAAAAAATGTTTTAAATGGCCCGGCATTCAGGGAAGTCATAAGCTCCATAATCTCTCTGTCAGCAGAACGAATTCCCACAATACTGTTAATGAGAACCGGAAAAAAAATTACCAGTGCTGCAGTTAACACCTTGGTTTTTACTCCAAATCCAAACCAGATTATTAAAATAGGAGCAAGGGCCACAATAGGTATTGCCTGCATAGCAACTATGTAAGGGGAAAAGAGACGTTCTGCTGTTCTGAACTTCGCAAGAATGTATCCAAAGGGAAAAGCAATAGAGCAACCCAGCAAAAAACCCAAAAGACTTTCATAAGCAGTTACAGAAAAATTCGGTATAATCAGTCCTTCCTGATACGCTGTTACAAACCGATTAATCACATTTTTAGGAACTGGCAGGATAAAATCCGGCAGGTTGCTTATCCGTACGATTAAACTCCAGATACAAAGAAAGATCAAAATCCCGGCCGGTATGAGAAAGTATTCGTAGTTTTTCAACAACTGTTTGGAAAAACTCTTTTTTTTCGCAGGCACCAAAATATCCCTGATATCACCACGAATTTCCTTCACCCACACAGATTTAATTTTTCTCCTCACATCCAGGACTGTTCTGGAAATATAACCCGAAGAAAAGATACTCCTGGCCGTCCCCTTTTCCTCAGCC
Organism: Spirochaetota bacterium; assembly: GCA_030603285.1. Taxonomy (GTDB): domain Bacteria; phylum Spirochaetota; class B62-G9; order B62-G9; family DRHN01; genus JAUVYC01. The sequence continues at coordinate 3,679 of JAUVYC010000118.1, read as the reverse complement.
TTAATATCAACAATCTCATGTATAGTGCCTGGTGATTTTGATATAACGACAATCCTCGTAGACAGGAGGACAGCTTCTGAGATACTGTGGGTAACAAAAATGACCGTTTTCTTTGTTTTTTCCCATAATTCTAAAAGAAGGAGATTAAGCCTTTCCCGTGTTATTGAATCAAGGGCCCCGAACGGCTCATCAAGGAGGAGGATTTCCGGATCCAGTATGAGAGCACGTGCTATAGCAACCCTCTGCTGCATTCCCCCTGAAAGTTCATGAGGGTACATGCGGTGTGTGCCACCCAGCCCCATAGTTTCAATCAGTTCCTGCGCCTTTATTTCATCTTCCCGTGAAATATCATTTTTTATTATCTCTACGGGAAGCAGAATGTTCTTCAATACATTCCTCCAGGGAAGCAGAATCGGTTTCTGAAAAACATTTCCTGTATCCCTTCTCAGGTTGTGAACAGCTTCTCCTCCGATCAAGACTATCCCACTGGTCGGTTGAATTATTCCTGATATCAATTTGAGAATCGTCGTCTTCCCGCTTCCGGAAGCTCCGACAATCGATACAAACTCCCCTTTATTTACTGAAAGATTTATGTCTGAAAGCACATTCAACAATTCTCTCTTGTTTGTTTTTAAAGGGAAGCTTTTTGATACATTATGAAATTCGATAAAATGCTTTGCCTGTTTTTTAACAGCATTCATCTTTACTACACGCCTTTCTGACTGCCGTTGCTGTTCCCGCTTATTCAACAGTAATAAAAATATTTGCTGCAATTTAACAATAATCGCTTTTGAAACATTAACGTCAATCGACTTTCAGTAAATTCAGGGCTTTTTTAAAGAAATTAAAGCGGGATATTATGATAAACTGCTTTGAGGGAAATAATGCATGTTTATCCTTCTCCCATCCAGACTGTAACTGTCGGCCCTGGAGTTACACCAGATCAATACTTTCAGGCCTTTATAAAAACCTCAAAGTACTCGCGGGCTTTACCGCCGGTCGGGAATTCCGCCCTGCCCCGAAGAACAACATAAATCTATCAAGGTTTCTTGAACATGTCAATCATTTTTCACTCATATATACCCAGTTGATTTTATTTTAGCATTCCATTACATTATGCGCCATGGCACAACAAACTTTTAAATATTAAAATCTTTACTTATTAAGATTATTACTAAATACAGGTATCAGTATAAAATGAAAAAGAAAACACAGGAAGCTGCACATAACGTTGTAGAGGCTGGTTACCTGAGCGCTTTAACCGGAGCCGGCATATCGGTTGAAAGCGGTATTCCGCCTTTCAGGGGTGAAAACGGTCTCTGGACCAAATATGATCCCGAACTATTTGATATATCTTATTTTATCTCTTCGCCTCTTGAATCATGGAAATTGCTGAAAAAACTTTTTTATGATACATTCTCGGGTGCTGTTCCAAACGAAGCTCACTTTGTTCTCTCTGAATTTGAGAAGAAAGGGCTGCTTAAAATACTTATTACACAAAATATCGACGGTCTTCATTACATGGCAGGAAGTAGAAATGTTGTCGAATACCATGGAAATACACGTGAGCTTATATGCATAAACTGTAAAAAAAGGCATGTTTTCAGTCCGGAAATATTTGAAAAACTCCCTCCAGGGTGCGAATGTGGGGGTGTTTTAAAACCTGCTATTGTATTTTTCGGGGAAGAAATACCCATGCAGGCATTGCTAAATGTTCAAAAGGCTTCAGAAAAAACAGATGTTCTTCTTGTTATCGGCACCACCGGAGAGATATTTCCTGCCTCTTCCATACCTATTGAAGCTAATAAAAGAGGCGCAAAGATAATCGAGGTAAATACCAGGCCTTCAAGTTTTACAAATGAAATAACTGATATATTTTTACAGGGAAAAGCATCAGAAGTTTTAAAAGAATTAGAAAAAGAGGTAAACATTCTCTTAGAATGAACATTCAAACATGACTTCCACTATTAAACAGAAACCCAATCTTCCTTGTTATTAACCAGATAAAGCTTATTCATGATTTTCTGGATATATACACTATCTTTCAATGAAGGTACAGCCTGTCTGTTTTCATACACACATTTCAGGAAATTATACTGGCTTCCAATGTGGCCCCTGAGCCACCCGATATTGAACCGGGGCCCAGGAAAGTTCGATTTTGAATCAGGGTCTTTATTCAGCGTCTCAACTGCTTTATACCCACGATTCCCTCCAATTGGGCTATCCTCTTCACGCGCATCATAGATCCATAAGAAACTGGGATTCATGAGTTTAAACTTCACCGCGCCCTGTGTACCGTAGAGCTCAAGATCCAGGTCATCATTGCTCCCTGCGATTATCTTGGATGCTTCTATTGTTCCGAAAGCTCCATTTTTCATTTTTGCATTAATAAGTACATGATCTTCGGTATCTACTTTTGTCATTTTCCCATTCTTATCGGGCCGTTTGGGATATAGAATAACACTCTGCATACACATTCTGTCATATTCGCCCATGAGGTGATACACAAGATCAATAACATGGGAACCCATATCAAACAGCACGCCACCGCCGGACTCAACCATGCTCTGCCTCCAGCCCCGGTATTTCTTTGGATTGATATTGCTCGAATGGTAATATACAGCACGAAAGGAAACCGGTTTCCCAAGAAAACCTTCATTCAGGAGCATTTTCAGCTTCAGAATCGCAGGGTAAAACCTGTTGTGGAAAGCAGTTTGATGAACCACTCCCGCTCCCTCCACCTTATTCACTATATTATCAGCTTCTTGGTTGGTGATACAGATTGGTTTGTCAGCATATATATGTTTTTTTGCTTCAAGAGTGTGTATAATCTGCTCATAGTGCCTGTTATTTGGAGTGCAAATATCTATTATGTCTATATCCTCCCGTTCGAGCAGGTCAAGATAATTACTTGTCGCAAATTCATATCCGAACTCCTCCTTTAAACGCTCAGCCTTACTCAATGTTCTGTTGCATATCCCCACAAGCTTTACCCTGAACGGCAGTTCGTCATAAAAGAGAGGCAGATTTATATAGTTATAGGTATGAGTTTTTCCCATAAACCCGGCACCGATTATGCCTATCCCCAAGGTTTTCATATAGCACCTCTTAACATATTTTTATTTTAGTTAATATTAAAATGAACACCTTTCAATATCAATATATTTTTTAATAATTTCTTTACCAACCTCATACCCGATCCCGGATTCAATATTTTTATACTCATAAAACATGATTTGTTTTATCTTATTTCAATAACCCTAATGTGGACAAGCCGCATTCTTGATTTTTAGAATTTTCTTGTCCAAAAAGCAAGAAAATTGTTATTAAGGTACTAAAATTATGTTATTTTAATAATAATTGCCCGGATGGCGGAATTGGCAGACGCGCTAGATTCAGGATCTAGTGAGCTTCGGCTCATGGGGGTTCAAGTCCCCCTTCGGGCAAATGTAAGTTGTTGTTGTGTAAGTAATTAAAGCCACTCTTGACAGAGTGGTTTTTTTAGTTTCTAATATATATAGTTCAATTGTTACCATTTTGTTACCGATGTCACGGACTGTATATGGCTCAGTATAAAGCTCCTTACACACTTTTTAAACGGAATAAAAAGAAAAAAAACAGCAAATGGTATTATCGTCTTGCTGATGACTCTAAACGAATACACCATTCAACCGGAAAA
>JAUVYC010000282.1 GCA_030603285.1 Spirochaetota bacterium | reverse complement strand
GCCTTGCAAATACTCTCCCGCCGAACAGCCCGAGCCAAGAAAAATCGGCGAACCGTGAAAAATCAGCGACCATTGTTTCAAAGCCTGCGCGGCCTGCATCAATATTAAGCTGCATACCGACAGTTATCTTATCAGGAAAGTATATCATGTTCGAGTAGTTATCCACAATAAATCCATGCCCTAAAAAGAAATTGTCAATACTCCCTGCTTTGGCATAAACAGGATCACCAGGCTCTCCCCAACTCACATAATAGAACTTGATGATAAAGTCTTGAAAGCCGTCACGCCAACCGTCAAAGTCCCACTCATCTTTATTCTGCCAGTCCTTGCCGAATATGCCATCATCCGGGGTGAAAATTGCCGGGAGATACAGCCCCATACCAAATTTTCCAAAATGTACCTCAGGTGTGAAAATCCATCTGGCGTATACCTGATCACCAATGGTAACTGTTCCCACATAGGCATTCAATCGAAGAAACTCTTCGAGAACACTTTTCCCTTTTTCAGCAACCTCCTTCTTTGCCACCTCTTCTTTTACCTCTTCCTTCACCTCTTCCACTTTTTTTACTGGCTCCTCTACAAACTTTTTAAACTCTGATTCCCAGTCCTGTAATACATCCTCAGGTATATCCATAACTGGTTCCGGAACTCCATCCTTCGGCACAAAACTCATCTGCCCCGAAGTCAGGGTAACCGGCTGAAAGGCTGCAGTTACACTTTCTAGATTCACTGAACCCTCAAAAACAAGGACATTGGATTTTAAACCGTCATAGAAAACTCCATATACGGTACCTCTGACTCCGGCAAGAGTTGTACCTGAAACAATCTCAAACTCTGAATCAGTGGTTGTAAGCTTCTGGACCTTTGCCTTGAGCTTTCCAAAGAGCAGGTTAAACCTTTGTAATGTTTTTCCCGTTTTCTTGCTTATGGACACTTTCTCTACCTGGAAAACTGAACCGCTCGATATTTTGATTGTACTCTCATCAGGCATGGTGATCTCGCATAGTGCATCTTGTCCCGTCCGAATAATTGAACCGGCGTAAATCTCCATATCGAGCTCTGCTACCTCAAAATCATCGATATTATTATCAGGCGTCAGGTCAACATCCACACTGCCGGAGAGGTAGGAGATGTAAGCTGGCTCCTCCACCATGCCTTCCTGAGCATACAAAAGCCCGAAGGAAAGGGCAAAAAGAAATGTAAGCATATATATTATGATCTTTTTCATAGCTTCCTCCTATGTCCTAGAATGAAAATTGTGTTTCTATAAATGTCCGGTCGGTTACTTCACCGGTATACGGTGAATAGGTTCTCTCATAAATAAAAACAAGGCTTGTAATGGCGCTTATCTTATATGCAACCTTTAACTGCATCAGGCTGTCTTCTTTGGAACGGAGATCACGAAAACCATCAATATCCTTTTTATCGTATGTAAAGGAAGCATCGATCTTCGGGATTGCATTTTCCGCAGTTCCTATACCCGACTGAATTCTCGGTCCCTCCGGATCATTAAATCCATCAGACCAGTAGAAAAAAAAGTTCAGGATATTGAATAAACCCAGTTCTGTCCCGATAAGGTACCCCATATAACGCTCAGTATAGTCGCTCAGCTTATCGTATTTACATTCTTGCACCAGTTTACCTTCATCATCGTATATCGTTCTTCTCTCCTGCTCGTAATAAGCGTCAAAATAATTCGGCACAAACTCTTTCCCGAAAAAACGAAGCTGCGCAAGAGCCCTGAACCATTGGTAGGTATAGGTACTCCCGATAAAGGAGCCGCTTCCCTTCCCCGAGATCTTTGCCCAGTCCGCGTATGCAATAAGATTCATGTTTTGCCTTTCGAGAAGCGGGAGCTCAATATCAATCCCATATTCAGTTACACTTTCACTCAATGGGTCATCTTTGGGGCTATCAGGAGGTTTTTCCTGTGGATCGAGATCGGTAACAATAGTTCCTCCCACCTTCAGATCCTTAATTATAGGGGTTTCCATATTCATAAACGGTCTTGCATAAACCCTTAATCCCATAATATCCCAGTCAAGCACATCATCAACGACAGATTCCATTCCGATGAGCGGAAAGTTAAAAATTCTCCCGTCGATGTCCAGGTTCAAGCCGAGCTGAAGCACCTGCGGATAAAACAGCGTATTTGAAAATCCATCCATAATTAAACCGTGGCCGAGGGTATACCCCTCAAAGGCGCCGATTCGTCCATACAGCGGATCTCCTTTATGACCGTACCGCACATAGTATATCTTGTACAGATAATCGGTAAAGTTAGACCAGCGGTCCGGTTTCCCATCTTTATCGATGTCCCTCATTTGAAAATCACCATCCAGCTCAAGGGTTAAGTCAAGCCCGAGGCCCCATTTGCCGTAGGTAAATTCAGGAAAGATGCCGAACTTTTGAAAAGCAATCTGGTCCCCATTGATGTCTTCATAGCTTGATAAACCCAACGAAAAGTTCATGTTAAAACCAAATTTCGGCTTTTCCTTTTGGCCTGACTCTTCTGCAACCTGGGCTAATACGACAGAGCTGCATAAAATTATAAAAAATACCACGATTAATGACTTTTTCAACATGTTTTCCTCCCTTATACCCTGCTAAATTAAATATACACCATAATATACTGTTTTTCAATGTTTAGGCCAATTATTTGATAATCGATACTGATACATAGTTTCTGCAGTTTCGCATTCACCTTTTTAAAAGATTATCTTCGCAGCAATTCCCATTTCAAATCCCATTGACCAAAGCTTATTCCCGGTTGGGGAAGTAAGCAGTATCTTATCTTCAACCCCAAAAACTGTTTTGAAATTCATCCCGAATTCAACATTTTCCGTCATACGGTATGAAGAATCATGCTCAATAGTTACCCTAACCGGTATATTACTGAAACTTCCTGCTTTTTCCCTGTCTGTAAAGGTATAAATATTTTCAATGGTTAAACGCTCTGTATTTTGAATCATACCTTCAAGAAAAACATTTTTCAATATTTTTGTAAAAAAGCCGCTTTTACCGGCATTATACTCCCAGAGGTATTCAATAATAATTTCATTCTCTATTTTATCTTTATCGGGTTTTTCTGATACAAGGGTCTCTAGCTTCGTACTATCAGGAAAGAGATAAAATCTTTTATCTCCGATTTTCTGCCTCTCCCTGTTATAAGAAAAAAGATGCTGAAACTTAAAACCTTTCCATTCACCTTTCAGGAGATTCAATCCTGTTTGAATACTGTAGGTATTACCGAGTATTTTTGTAGAATAATCTCTCTCATTTTTATAATCAAAGGAAAGAGTCA
>JAUVYC010000231.1 GCA_030603285.1 Spirochaetota bacterium | reverse complement strand
GAAAGTAGAAAAAAATCAAGTGAATGCTGCCGGATATTGCCACGGAGGAGTGCTTTTTTCCCTTGCTGATGTGGCTTTTGCGCTTGCGTGCAACAGCCATGGAAAACTCGCACTTGCGCTTGATATGAGTATCAGCTTTATAAAAGCAGTGCTTCCTGGAGAAACAATAACGGCACGATGTATAGAGAGACACAAAGGAAAAAGTACAGGAAGCTATACAATCGAAGTATCAGATCACCTTAACAACCTTGTCGCGTTTGTTAAAGCTACCGCTTTCCGTAAAGGAACCCCCATCATCTGAGCTTTTACATTTTCTAATACGAAAATATATTTTCATTAGTCTCTGTGTGCCGCAAAGCAGTAGGGGCAATTCATGAATTGCCCCTACATTAGTGTCCTGGTGGGACAAAGCAGCAGGTTCGGCTCATATGAAAATACGATTTATAAAAAGTTAAATAGAACATCAGGATATTCTGTAATCAATCCGCATGGCGGTGCCAGCCGGATATACCAGATCCGACAAGATTAAAAGCTTACTTTTATAAGTGTCCTGGTGAGACAAAGCAGCAGGTTCGGCTAATGCCCTCTGCAGAATAATTCGATATATCATAATAGAGAGCTGATGATTCATATTTTCAATAGAAAAGAAGAGGCGTTATACGATGCAAAAAACACTTCTTATAATCGGTGCCGGGATTCTCCAGGCTCCTGCAATAAAGATCGCAGGAGAAATGGGACTGCTGACAGCTGTAATTGACTACAACAGGGAAGCGTACGGCATGAAATTTGCCGACTTTCCTATTGTTATGAGTACCAGGGACGTTGATGGGACTGTACGGGTTGCAAAGGAGTTCACAAAAAAACGTACAATAGATGGGGTCATAACTGTCGGAACTGATGCTTCCCTTACTGTTGTTGCAGTACAGCACGCACTTGACCTGCCTGGAAACAGGATTGATGTGGCGGAGGCAACGACTAACAAGATCAAGATGAGAAGACGGCTGAAAGAAAAAAGTATTCCTGAGCCGGAATTTTATCCCTGCTGGACCTACAATGACGTTTTAAAAGCATCAAAAAAATTAGGGTTTCCTTTTGTAATAAAACCTGCTGACAATATGGGCGCACGGGGAGTTATGAAGGTTAAAGGACATGAAGTCATCCGTTTTGCTTATGAGAGAGCAAAAAATGCATCGCCGAGAGGCGAGATAATTTGTGAAGAGTTTATGGATGGCCCTGAGCTCAGTATTGATGCCCTTGTCTGGAACGGCGAACTGTTCATTACAGGCATTGCAGACAGAATAATTGAGTTTCCTCCATATTTTGTTGAAACAGGCCACATTATGCCGACAAACCTGCCTGAGGATAATGTAAAAGACGCTGTTTCTGTGTTTAAAAATGGAATTCGGGCGCTTGGAATAGAGATCGGTGCAGCAAAGGGAGATATAAAGATAACAGGGGAAGGGGCAAAAATTGTGGAGATTGCATCACGTTTATCAGGAGGGTTTATGTCTGCCTATACCTACCCCTATTCGAGCGGGGTTAATCTTATAAAAGCGTCCATTAATATTGCTCTTGGTAATCCTCCGGAAGATCTCGAAGAGAAGAGACATAAGGTGTCGGTTGAGAGAGCCATAATACCCGGAAGCGGTATAGTAAGAACAATTGAAGGCATCGAAGAGGCCATATCTATAAAAGGTGTGAAAAATGTATTCGTTACGTGCGGGATCGGCGATACAGTCCATATCCCGACAAGCAATGTCGAGAAATGCGGGAACGTGATTGCAGTAGCAGATACTCGAGAGGAGGCTCTTAACAGCGCAAACCTTGGAGTGAAAACAGTAAAAATAATTCTTGGTGCTGAAGGTGAGATTAATGAAGGGTTAATAAGGAAAAATGCCCTTGTAAAGCTATCAGGGATATGCTCAGTATGCAGGGCCTGCGACGGTGTAGAATGCGCAGGATGGGAGCCGGGGATCGGATCACGCTCTTCCGGAGCAGGGTTTCAGAGAAGTGTCCGGTTTTTAAAAAATTATGCAGTCATCCCTGATATTCTTAAGACTATGGACAACATTAATACTGGCAGCACAATATTTGGAATTCCCCTTGATATTCCTGTTCTTCCTGCACCGATTTCAAATATCAAAATGAATCTGAAAGGGATTTTCAAAGAGGATGAATACAATAGAATTCTATTAAAAGGCGCAAAAAAAGCGGGCATTATCGGCTGTATTTCCCAGATGGAATGCGAACAGGATGGTGACAGGATTGAATATCTTATTAACCCTTTGAATGATGTGTACGGACATGGAATTCCATTCTTTAACCCATACCATGGGGAAAGCATGACAAAGAACAATATTGAAAGAGCATTTGCAGCAGGTATAAAGATATGCGGTCTTTCCACCGACATGAAAGACAGCCGCGGAGCCATTCTTATCAATGAAAAATGGCTTTCTGATCTCATAAAGAAGTCCCCTGTCCCGGTTTTAATAAAAGGTATCCTCTCCGAACAGAATGCCCTTCAAGCCATAAACGCTGGCGCGAGGGGGATTATTCTATCGAACAGGGGCGGCCGTATTCTCGAATACCTGCCTTCAGGCATCGAAGTCCTGCATAAAATTAAAAATGCCATTGGAGAAAGAGCCCTGGTAATTGTTGATGGCGGTATCCGGAACGGCGAAGATGTTTTCAAAGCCATTTCCTTAGGCGCGGATCTCATATTTATCGGAAGGCCTGTTACCATTTCCCTTGCAGGGGCTAATGAAGAGGGCGTATCATTTTACATGAATAAAATCAAAGATGAGCTCAGAGAGGCCATGCTTATTGCCGGAGCGAAAACAATAAAAGATATCAAACCTCATATGACAGAGCACCTGCCTGTACCGTTTTAATTTTTTATGAAAAACCTCCATTCTGTATTATTTTATTTTATGTAGGGGCAATTCATGAATTGCCCCTACTGTTAGCTGCAAGACAATTCCAGTGAGAATACAATAAACATGAAAAAGATCACTCCCTTCGATACCATAGCTGCTATCTCTACACCCCCAGGAGAGGGAGGAATCGGTATCGTAAGAATAAGCGGAAATACTGCATTTGAAATCATAGAAAAAATATTTAAGCCCCACAGAAAAAAGGGTATCAGTGATAACTTAAAATCTTTCACCATGCACCTGGGGTATATAAAAGAAAAAGAGGAAATTATTGATGAAGTGCTGGTATCCCTTATGAAAGCCCCGCATACATATACAAGAGAAGATATTGTCGAGATTAACTGCCACGGTGGTGCAGTGGCAGTTAATGGGGTGCTGCGTCTTGTACTGAAAAACGGCGCCCGGTTAGCTGAACCAGGTGAGTTCACAAAAAGGGCATTTATCAACGGAAGGATAGACCTTTCGCAGGCAGAAGCTGTACTTGATATTGTCAGATCAAGGACAAATAAGGCCCTGGAAGCCGCAGTAAACCAGCTGAAAGGAAAACTTTCCGGCCGCATCCATAATCTAATCTGCGTGTTGAAAAGCGTTTTGGTTGTTTTAGAAGCAAATATTGATTTTCCTGATGAAGAGGATGTATCTCCCCTCAGGTTGAAGGATATACAAAAAAAGATCGATTCAGTAAAAAATGAACTGGCTTCTCTTATCGCAAGTTACGATACCGGAAAAATCATCAGAGATGGTGTTGTAACTGTTCTATCAGGAAAACCAAATGTCGGAAAATCTAGTATTTTCAATGCTTTTCTCAGGTTCGATAGGGCAATCGTAACTCCAATACCTGGGACAACCAGAGACATCATCGAGGAACAGTTGAATATTAACGGTATTCCCTTTATCCTGGCTGATACAGCTGGAATAACAGATTCGGACAATGTTATAGAAAAGGAAGGAGTAAAGCGAAGCCGAACCTACATGGACAGGGCTCAGCTTATCCTCGTTGTATTTGATGGAAGCATGGACTTTGATGAAAGGGATATAGAAATTATAGATCGGGCCAAAACCTTGCGCTGGATTCCTATAATCAATAAGATAGATCTTCCCATAAAATTAAACCCGGAAAAACTTATCCAAGAAACCGGCATGAATCAGGATTTTGTATATTTATCTGCAAAAAATGGAAAAGGCCTTAGTGAACTTGAAAAGAGGATGACAGATATGGTTGCCAGTGGAGATGCCGGAGGTGATTATTCACTCATGATTACAAATGCAAGACATTACACTATCCTTGAAAAAACTCTTGAAGAATTAGGACATGCTTCTGATACTCTGGATGTAAACGGAGAGCCCGAACTTGTAGCATATGATATCCGCAGTGCAATGGATATTATTGGAGAAATCACAGGAGAAGTCACAAACAAGGATATACTTGATGAAATATTCAATAATTTCTGTATCGGGAAGTAGCGAGGGGTTACCCTGCCAGCCGACCACCAGGAATACCATCCGGATAGAATTTGATTTTTCTCTATAATTGTTATATTTTTACTTATCTACATTTTTGTGCCGGAGGGATTCATGGATAAGGAAAAGGTAAAAAATGCAGTAAGAATGATTATAGAAGAGATAGATCCTGATCCTGACAGACCTGAGCTGGTTAAAACCCCTGAGAGAGTTACACATATGTATGAAGATATTTTTTCAGGCTCCTTCAAAAAACCCGAGGATACTTTAAAAGTCCTTCTTTCTGAACAGCATGACGAAATTGTTCTCGTAAA
>JAUVYC010000099.1 GCA_030603285.1 Spirochaetota bacterium | reverse complement strand
GGTAAAAATCCCCGATTTCCTGGTAAAGATTTTCAAATAATGCAAAAGCTTTTCCGGATTTACCATTTGCAATAGTTCTATCTTTATACGGTTCCAGTATTGGAATTGGAAAGATGTCGCTTCTTAATATTATTTGCGCTTCAACAGGCTGTGAGCCGATATTTTTGAAAGTAAAATAACCGATCATACGGGACTTCTTTTCAGGGGGCATTAGAAATTCCTGCTTAACGAAGAGTTTCAGTTTGTTCCTGTTTATTTCTCCTGAATATTCAACATAACCTGTGCCATATCTCGATGATTTATTCTTATCGAGCTCACCATAAATCAGGGAAAAAGCTTCGCCGTTAACTTCTATCATGGGGTAGAGACCGCTTCTTGCTTTAAATTTGTTGGGAGTGATTACCGTATAACCGCCTTCAGTGGTGAAAAGAGCAATATTTCCCCATTGATCTGCAATTGCAGAGAGACGGCCGGTACTTATAAGATGTTTGAATGGATAGTCTTTGACACCAATTTTTTCCGGATTTACCTCAAAACATGGCATCCCGGCATCATCTCTTTGATATTCGCCAAACATTGCAATATTTCACTTCCTTCCAGACTTAATTTTTCTTCCGGGGCAGCACATAACGATGTGTACCCATGGGTACGGAAAAGATTTTCTGGGTTTCTTTCGTCAATATTTTCAGAGTAAAACCCTGTTTGGCTGCTATTTCGATTACAATCTTTCCCTCTTTTTCTTTCCGCGCCAGCAGACTCACTCTGTTATTACCAAAGCGCAAGTTCCTGAGCCCCTGTTCATGTACAGGATATAAGCGCCAGAAAAGTGTATTGGATGGAGCATCCACCTCAATTCCAAGAATTTCTTCAATGAGCAAAGCAATCGGCCCGAGTCCCGAAAATCCCACGAAGTCCTTTTTGGCAAGGCTCCCCGGCCCGGGATGCTCAGATGAATAGTTCTCCCAAATGGAACCTGTTTCTTTGTAAACCAAAGCCATCCTCTTAAGATGGTTCTCGCTTGCCTGAATAGCTAATGCCTTATGTCCGCAGCGGGATAAGCCTTTAATCACAGCATAGTTTGTAAGAGGCCAGACGCTTCCCCGCCAGTAATCTCCATTTGGGCTGTAGAGTGGATGGTCTGCAGAAAGTGTTGGGAAAACATGCGGGCGCCAGAACTCCCCTGGATTGGACAGATGCTCCGCCAATCGAGATACCCTTTCCGGGGACGCCGCCTCAGCGAGTAAAGTCCAGAATGGCGCAATTGTCTTTACCGGCACATAGGCATTTGCTGTGTCAAGGTCCCAGTAATAGCCTTCTTTCTCATCCCACATTAACTCGTTGATCTTTTTACTAAGGCTTGCATTTTTATCGTAGAATTCCTCTGCAGTCTTATCCTGCCCGAGAGCACCGGCGATCCTGGCAATACAAAGACTGTTTAGCACCTGTTGAGCGGAGAAGTCAATCCAATTGGCTGCGTAGCGGGGAGTGTTGTCCATACCACAGCCCAGGGGGCTTGACCAATATAGGCCGCTCTCATTTTGCCTGCCAGCAGCCAGCCAGCGATAATAGGATATCAATCCCGGCAGAACTTTATGTAAACGATCCAGGCCATTGCTAATCCGATAGTATTCCCATTCAGCCCAGCTAAATAGTGGAGGATTGACAGCGTCGGCGCTGCTCTTTGAGAACACCGGTTTTCCATTGAGCCTCCTGTATTCCCTGCAGATATAGCCATCTGAGTCCTGTTTTCGGTAAAAGTTGTCCAGTGAGGGAAGTACAGGAAGAAAGTGATAGCCATAACGTGCGAATTGAACCATGAAGCAGGTATCCCACTGAAATATATTTCCATTAAAGGCAGCGTCGAGGTAGGTTCCAGTAAAGCCGTTCTCGGCTGAGCCATGACTAATATTCTGTACTAAAAAACTCCAGGCTTTCCAGTACATTTCCACCCAATCCTGCCTGGAAGGCATCAATGGATTGGGTAACCGGTCTCTAAGATCCGATGCTATGCTTTCCATGCTTTTTTTATTCCCTGAAAAGATTAATTCTATTATTTTTAGCAGGTTTTTACCTTTTTCTTAACCATACACCAGTAAATGACATTATGTCAACAACCGATAAACAATATATTGGCAGATGTTCCGATAAATGGATTTTTCTAAAGCAAGTCTGAATGTTTCTAATAAAGATAAAAAATACTTGCATTTTTCATCCGGATTAAATATATATATTTCTTACCAATTTGGTTTGATTTTTCGATTTTTTAAAACAACCAAATATTGATTTTTACTGAGGTAGTAAAAAATAATACCATAACATACATAATCAGAGGGAAAAAAATTGAAATCTATAGAAAAAGAATACATAAGCAAACATCCTGAATCACAAAACCTATATGAAGAAGCTAAAGTTACTTTTCCCAGTGGTGTTACCCACGATATTCGTTATATGAAACCATTTCCGGTCTTTATGACTCATGGACAGGGTCCACGAAAATGGGATGTTGACGGTAACGAATATATTGATTATGTGATGGGACATGGATCCCTTATCCTTGGTCATTCACATCCGGAAATTGTCACTGCCGTTAATCAGCAAATAGCAATGGGGACTCATCTTGGTTCTAACACGGAAATGGAGATTCGGTGGGCAAGAGCTGTTAAAAGCTTGATGCCATCTATTGAAAGGATAAGGTTTCACTGCTCGGGTACCGAAGCTACATTAATGGCTCTCAGATTAGCTCGAGCTTTTACAGGTAAAAATAAGATAGTCAAGTTCAAAAATCACTTCCATGGATGGCATGATTATGTCATAGCTGAATTAGGAAAGCACTCCAGCACCGGGATTCCTGATACAACAGAACAATCAATGATCAGGCTTTCTGCGGGAGATATTGAAATTATTGATAATTTATTAAAAAAGGATAAAGATATAGCAGGAGTGATTCTGGAGCCTACAGGTGCAATGATGGGCTGCATGCCTATACGTCAGGAATTTATTATCCAGTTACGAGAATTAACAGAAAGATACAAAGTTCTGCTTATCTTTGATGAAGTGGTTACCGGATTTAGAATTTCTTCAGGCGGTGCTCAAAAACGATTTAACATAAAGCCGGATTTAACTACCCTGGCCAAGATACTTGCAGGTGGATTGCCTGGAGGGGCTATTGGGGGGAAGGCTGAGATAATGGAGTTGATCTCTTTTCATGATGATCACAAATGGGATACATCCAGGCGTATCAGCCACCCAGGGACATTTAACGGAAATCCCATAAGTGCAGCCGCTGGCTCTCGATGTCTGGAACTGATCGCCAGCCAGCCCATCAACCAGCAAGCAGACAATGCTGCTGCTCCCTTAACATCCGGGCTCAACCAAATCTTAAAAAACATGGGAATTCCTGGCTTTGCATATTGCTTTTCATCCCTTGTTTGGGTTTTGTTTGGAATGGACTATGAAGGGGATCCTGCCTTCTGTACACTCCCCCATGAACAAATAAAGGAGGCTATGGCCTCTCAAACAGCCCAAATTTTTAAATGCGCTATGCTCAATGCAGGTGTGGACATTATGGGAACAGGCAAATTCATTGTATCGGCAACTCACAGGGACGATGATATTGAAGAAACCCTGAGTTCCTTTGAGAAGGCAATAACCCGGATGAGAAATGAAGATGTTTTTTAAAAGCTTTTGGTTAAATTTGTTCTATCCTTATCTTTGCTCATTTTTCTTGACATAATATCTTTAACGGAAGTATCCTCTAATAGCAGTAAAAAACCGTATGCATTATAAAAGACCACCTCCAAAGGAGGTAGCTTCCTTTTGAAGGAAATAGCTTCCTTTTGGCAGTGAACCAGGTGATTTCCTTTTCGGTTAAGTTTTTGATAGCTGTATAGAGTATAATTTATCTAATAAAAGTATTTATATATTCAAAAGGGAAAAAATGTTTGAACACAATATCTCACCTATAATCTTTACCCTGGGTCCATTATCAATCAGGTACTACAGCCTTTTATTTGCATGTGCATTCATTTTAGGCCTTTATCTGTTGAAAAAGGTATTTGAAGCGAAAAAAATCGATACCAATTTGGTACATCCATTATTCATTACAGTTTTCATCTGTGTTGTTGTTGGTGCACGACTTGGCCATGTGCTTTTTTACAGGCCCAGGTATTTTCTTTCACATCCGCTTGAAATAGTCATGCTCTGGAAGGGGGGGCTTGCAAGCCATGGTGCTGCCATTGCCCTTCTCATTGGAGTATTAATATTTACAAGAAGACACCCTCTAACATTTTACCAGACAGCAGATTGTCTTGCCATACCGATTTTTATCGGTACAAGCTTTGTTCGATTGGGAAACTTTTTTAATTCAGAGATCGTTGGAAGGGTAACAACTGTTCCATGGGCAGTAAAGTTCCTGCAGTACTATGAACCGGCAGGTGCAGAGCCGCAATACCGGCATCCTTCACAACTGTATGAAGTATGTATAGGTATTATCATATTCCTGACTCTATGGATGCTTTTAAAGAAGAAAAAAGATAACCTGCAAGATGGGTGTATATTCTATTTAGGGCTGTTTATGTACTTCACCTTGCGTTTCCTCGTTGAATTTGTTAAAGAATATCCAATGATAATATCTTCCCTTCCATTTACAATGGGACAATATTTAAGCATACCTTTCGTTCTTTTTTCAGGATATATACTCTTCGTAAAAGGAAAGATAAGGAAATATGAGGGATGAAAACGTCGAATACTGAACCGGAAACCGGCAAGAATATAGATAAAAGCTCAGATAAACCTTCAACCGATACTGCTCCCTTCACCGACTTTATCCGTAGTATTATCGCAGAAGATGTGAAGAATAACAAAAACAACGGCCGGGTGGCGACCAGGTTTCCACCGGAGCCGAACGGCTATCTACATATCGGGCATTCCAAATCCATCTGCCTTAACTTCTGTATTGCCTCAGAATACGAAGGAGGCACATGCAATCTGCGGTTCGATGATACCAATCCCAGCAAGGAAGAAGCCGAATATGTAGAATCGATCCAAGCAGATGTTCGATGGCTAGGATTCGAATGGGGTGACAGACTGTTCTATGCATCTGACTATTTTGAAAAGCTCTTTGAGTATGCTGTCCAGCTCATCAAAGATGGGAATGCCTATGTGGACAGCCTGACAGCAGATGAAATCAGACAATACCGCGGCACCCTGACTGAGCCGGGTAGAGAAAGTCCTTATAGAAACCGTTCTGTGAAAGAAAACCTTGCCCTGTTTGAACGCATGCGGGCAGGGGAATTCGAAAATGGTACTCATGTACTGCGGGGAAAAATCGATATGGCATCTCCGAATTTAAATATGCGTGATCCAACCCTTTACCGGATTCGAAAGGTCGCACATCACAGGACGGGCAGCAGGTGGTGTGTTTATCCGATGTACGACTTTGCCCACTGTCTTTCAGACTCTATCGAAGGGATAACCCACTCTATTTGCACACTGGAATTTGAAAACAACCGCCCTTTGTATGACTGGATACTCGACCACCTCAATGTCGAAAATCATCCACAGCAGATAGAGTTCGCCCGGCTCAATCTCAGCTACACCATCATGAGCAAGCGGAAGCTTCTTGAGCTGGTAGAAGAAGGGTATGTAAACGGGTGGGACGATCCCCGTATGCCTACACTATCGGGTTTGCGAAGGCGCGGCTACACACCTGAGGCAATCAAAAACTTTTGCGAGCACATTAGAGTTGCAAAAAAAAAATAGTGTCGTCGATATCGCTCTGCTGGAACACTACCTCCGTGAAGATTTAAACAAACATGCACCCCGTGTTATGGCTGTGCTGCGCCCTCTACGGGTGGTTATAGACAACTATCCTGAAAACAAAGTGGAAGAGCTTGAGGCCGTGAATAACCCTGAGGACCACAGGATGGGGACACGGAAGATTCCTTTTTCCCGTGTGCTGTACATTGAACAGGAGGACTTTCGTGAGCCTCCGCCGAAAAAGTATTTCCGCCTTGCCCCTGGCCGGGAAGTGAGGCTAAAGCACGCATATTATATAAAATGTGTGGATGTTGTGAAGGATAAAAAAACCGGCGAGGTGATCGAGCTGCATTGCACCTATGATCCTGAGACAAAGGGTGGCTGGTCTTCGGATGGTCGTAAAGTGAAGGGAACACTACACTGGGTATCAGTTCCCCATGCCCTAAAGGCGGAAGTACGCCTGTATGAGCATCTTTTTTTAAAAGCAATCCCGGAAGGTGAGACGGAGGGTGTGGATTTCAAGAAGAACCTGAATCCGGACTCGCTTGTAACCTTAACCTCATGCATGGTTGAACCAGGTCTTGTAAAAGCCAGGCCTGGAGACCGGTACCAGTTCTTACGGCATGGCTATTTTTGCGTTGATCATGACCGTTCATCCAATGGAGAACCGGTATTCAACCGGACAGTATCGCTCCGTGATACATGGGCAAAGATTGAGAAGGCCCAGAAGAATCAATAGTCAGTTTATTTTTCCCAATACAACTGCTGTTTTGCAAGAAACCATTCTTGACAATCGAAAATGGCACTGTATAATATCTTCAGCCAGTTAAAACTGTGATTTATCTAACATATAGAAAACTATCTGTCTAAATTGAATTGATACATAAAAATTCCCCTGCCGGGTTGATGGAGGAGGAAAATATGGCAATAACCCTGGATTTCGAGTACTTTAAGCCAAAAAGCCCCGATGAAGTTTCAGATCTGCTTGCAAAATATGGCAGAAATGCGTCTCTCCTTGCGGGCGGCACTGACCTTATTGTTAGAATGGAAGACAGATTTGAATCTCCGGAAGTTATCATAGACCTTAAAGGGATTGAAGATTTGAGAAGGCTTGAATTAAAGAACAGGCATCTTTTCATAGGGGCTCTTGTAACATTTACCGAGCTGGTCGACACAGCCACTGTTAAAGAGAGCTTTCCCCTCATCTGGGATTCTTCAAAAACAGTTGGATCAGTTGGGATAAGAAACAGAGCAACAATGGCAGGCAATATATGCTCTGCAGTCCCATCCATTGACAGCGGCCCTCCGCTCCTTTTACACGAAGCTGATGTTCTTATTTCAGGCAAAGATGGGGACAGGAAGATTTCAATTCTGGAATGGTTCTCAGGCCCTAGAAGAACTGCGCTCATGGAGGGTAAGTTTGTTACCGGAATCTCCATTCCCCTGCCTGAAAGAAAATACGGAGGCTCCTATGTAAAGCTAGGCAGGTACAATGGAGAGGACCTTGCCCAGGCCGGAGTTGGAATTCTTGCTCTTGAGGGAAAAGAATACCGGTTTGCGTTCTGTGCGGTTGCTCCTGTACCGGCCAGAGCAAAAAAGATAGAGGCGATTCTTAACGGGAAAGAGATAACCGACAAACTCATAAAAGAAGCGAGAGATTTGATCCCTCAGGAGATTTCACCAATCACCGATATCAGGGCAACAAAGGAGTACAGAATGTACATGACCCAGGAGGCGGATCTGGTGCTTGAGGATACCTACAGGGTTCCACGATACGCTCACTGCGCTATTGAGACGCATATTGGTGTGGGATTTTTAGACTATTCAGGGAGGCTTACAGTGTGGGCCTCATCCCAGTCCCCCCACACCCAGAGAAACCTCTTTGCAGAGGCCCTTTCGCCAATGGGTTTCAGCCATAAGGATGTAAGAGTGATAACACCCTATGTTGGCGGAGGTTTTGGAGGGAAAGCCGGGGTTACGATGGAAATTATCGCTGCTGTTCTTGCAACAGCAGCAAAGGGGTCTCCGGTTAAGGTTCGCCGGACAAGGGCTCAGGAGTTCTATAACACATACCAGAGACAGCAGGTGATTTCGAAATTAAAGATCGGTGTCAAAAAGGACAGCACAATTACCGCTTTTCAATTAACAAACTACTGGGATGCAGGCGCTTACGTTGAGTATGGAGCAAATGTAGTTAATGCATCGGGGCTTTCCGCAACGGGGCCTTATAGAATTCCAAATATAAATATTGACGCCCTCTGTATCTATACAAACCTCCCTCCCGGCGGTCCATACAGAGGATTTGGGTACTCTGAGATGATGTTCAGTGTAGAGTCTCACCTGACAAGAATTGCCAGGAAACTTGGCATCAGTCCCCAGGAGTTCAGAAAGAAAAACGGGATCAGAAGGGGTGACAGCCTCCCCTATGGTGCAGAGATGAACGAAAATGGCCTCATTGAGTGCATAGACAGGGTCTCAAAGGCGGTTAATTTTGAAAAGAAGGAGGAGTCAGAGGACCCGAATAAGGCGATAGGCAGGGGAATAGCCGCTGTATGGAAGGCCCCGACAATGCCGCCCAACGCATCATCCGCTGCATTTCTAAAGTTCAATGAGGATGGAAGTATAAACATCCTTGTTTCGGGGATGGAGATAGGCCAGGGGTATCTTACAGTCATGGCCCAGATTGCTGCGGAGATACTTTCGGTTCCTGTGGAAAAAATAAGGGTTGAGACACCGGACACCGACAGAAATCCCTACGAATGGCAGAACGTGGCATCGCACGTAACCTGGTCTTGCGGGAATGCAGTGAAGAAGGCTGCTCTTGATGCAAAACAGCAGATATTTGAGACGGTTCACAGGGCATGTCATTATGAGGCGGACTCCCTCTACCTTGAAGATGAAAGTGTAAAATGCAGGACTGACCCCGGCTTTGAGCTTCTTTTAAAGGATTTTGTAATAAATGGGATTCAGGTTGCGGACGGGACATTCAGAGGCGGTCCGGTTCTTGGAAGGGGAAGGTTCATGCCTGAGTATACCTCGGCATTCAGCGATCCTGAAACCGGACAGGGGGGGCATCCCAATGTCCATTACACTGTTGGCGCATGTGCGGTTGTGATTGAAGTGGACAGGGAAACCGGTAAGATGAGGGTATTGAAGGCCGCCGAAGCCCTGGATGCAGGAAAGTCCATTAACCCGATGCTTGTGAAACAGCAGA
>JAUVYC010000208.1 GCA_030603285.1 Spirochaetota bacterium | reverse complement strand
TAAGTATACTCTATAATGTAACCCGGTGCGGACAAGCCGCATTCAAGATTATAACGATTTTCTTGATTAATGTACTAAACATAAAAAAACATATATTTATTTTTGTCAGGAAAAGGTAAATGAAAAAGTTAATTATTCTTTTTATTTTTCTTCTTATCGCAGCAGTGCTCGCAGCAGGAACTGGTTTTTATTTTGGATGGGTGAAAATTGAGCCCGAAACCTTTGGGTTGGCCCACTCAACCATTACAGGAACTGTTGATTTTCCTCTGGAATCCGGAAACCTTTACTGGTTCTGGCAGAAACTCATCCCAAAAACCTTTTATATCTATACAATACAACGGGAACCTTACAGTATTGAATTTGAAACAAGCACATCCCTTCCAAGAAGTGAAAATTTAACTGATTTCGGAGAGTTCAACCTCAAGATGAATGTAAAATTACAATACACGATAGACTTCGAATCCGCAAAAGGTTTATTTGAAGAAGGGCTGCTTAATAATTTCCACAATATCTATAGAGATGAAATTATCTCACTGGCAACCGAGACGACCTCAACCTTCATAATTGAAGGAATGGCAAGGTATGCATACAGCACACGAACATTCGATTACACAGTACTTGAAAACATGAAAGATGAGCTGGAAGATAACATAGTTCGACATTCGAAGGTTTACAATTTAAAATATATATCTTTATCCATCATTTTCATTGAAATTCCTCAGATAGAGATATACGTCGAAGCCCTGAAAAAATATTTTTCCTATTTAGAAAACCTTTACAGTTTGAAAGAAGTAGACTATAAAAAAGAATTAGAATACAAGAAAAAGCAAAGGGATGAAGATTATGAATTTGAACGGTTGAAGAAGTACGGTGAACTTATTTCACAATACCCTGAATTATTAAAATATTTTTATATAGAGAAGTTTGGTGAGAAGGCCGAAGTAATAGTCATTCCTCAGGATGAAAAGACAGGGTTCCCCAGAATGCTTGAATATGAGATAGAGGGAAAAAGAAAACTTTTTATTCCGGAAGATGCTGAAATGGATATTGCTGAAAAACCCGAGGAAGATACCGAAGAACTGGCCGAAGAAAAAGAACAAGAAATAACAAGTGAAGAAGATGTAAAAGATAAATGGTACGAATCTTTAAAGTTCTGGAACTTCTTTAAAAAAGAAGAAAATGGGTAAGATGCTCATAGTATAATCAATAGGAGCAGCTTTCGATGCCGCTCAATTTTAATAATCTATTTTCAGTAAACAAACTGAAATATATTAAAGAGAAATCATTTGAAAAAGCCTGCATCCTCTGCTCCATAGTCAATGGCAACACGGATATAGGAAAACTTCTCGTGGCTCAGGGAAAATATAGTGCAGTATGTGTAAATAAGTTTCCCTATAATCCTGGCCATATCCTTCTTTTTCCAAAACGACATATTACTGATTACAGAAATTTCAATAAAGATGAAGAAGCTGAAATAAATCAAATCTTAAGAAAGAGCCTGACCATACTTGATTCCCTTTATACCCCTTCCGGATACAATATCGGTTATAATATGGGCGATTTTGCAGGTGCAAGTATACAACATCTCCATATGCATGTAATACCACGGTATCAAAATGAACTTGGATGTATAGATATTATAGGAGGGGCGAAAATAATCGTCGAAGACCCGGCAAAAACTTTGAAAGAACTGAAGAAATCATTTCAAAGAATCGGGTATAAATGATATTAATGATGATTTCTAAAGAGCCGGTGTTCATCATTACTTCATATTTACAATCACAACAAGATTCCCTTTAGAGATACGAATATATGCCTCATCATCAGTGATTATATTAGAGAGACCTCTGCTTGAAGGCTTTAATTCCTCTTTCTGCAAAATGTAACGAAAACCTCTCATATCCGTTACAAAACTGGAGCCGCCGAATGGCAGCAGTGAACAGGTCAATCCTTTTTTTCCAATTAAACTGAGAAACCCAATAACATTAAATATTTCGACCTCCTCTTCGATAAAAACTGTGGGGGCCTTTGCAAAAGCGAGCACCAGAATGTTGGTTATTTCATGATCTTTTCTCCCTCCAAGGGCGCCATATACAGTGATGTTTCTGGGTTGAAATTCAACAGACTTTTTCATTGCAAGTTCAAAGTCAGAATAGTCCTTCTCTTCAGGAAATTTTATTATTTCGGTCCCTTTATATACTTTACCCTCATCAAATGAATCCATATCACCAATGACATACTGCGGACGCAACCCAAGAGACTCTGCAACCGAATAACCGCCGTCAGCACAGATGATGATATCTCCTTCTTTTCTTGTTCGCTGAAAATGCTCATAGTAAAAGTCTCTTTTTGAAATACCGCTATGGAGAAATATATACACTTTCATAGCTGATCCCTTAAACTTTTAAAAAGGCTCCATAATATGGACAAGCCACATTCAAGATTATCGGGATTAAGGTACTAATACACCCGGAGCATACCAGAATCATGGAAAGTTAAATGACAGATGATATTAATAATCAAAAAATGATTGTGCTATTAAAATACATCAAAATCTAAATTCCAGTCTATAAAAAACATATTTTTAAACAATAATAATCTGAGCCTCTGTGACTCTGCGGCTTTCAATCCTTTTTAAAAAATATCTAAAGAAAAAATATATTCATCCGAAACAAAAGGCAGGACAGGGAAGTCCGAATACTACGTATCAAGGAGGATAGAAATGGTTATCAACCACAACCTGAGTGCGATCTTTGCGAACAGGCATCTCAAGTTTACAGGCTGGGAAGTAAGAAAAGATATCGAAAAACTCTCATCCGGCATGAAAATAAACAGAGCCGGAGATGATGCTTCGGGTCTTGCCGTATCAGAGAAGATGCGCTCACAAATCCGTGGGCTCAGAAGGGCAGAGAAGAATGCTGAAGATGCTATCTCCTTTATCCAGACTACTGAAGGTTATCTTGAAGAAACACACACAATTTTACAGCGTCTGCGGGAACTCGCAATTCAGTCAGCTAACGGGATTTACTCAATCGACGACAGGATGATGATACAGATTGAAATTTCTCAACTCATTGATGAAATCGACAGGATTGCCTCACATGCACAATTTAATGCGATGAATATCCTCACAGGACGATTTGCAAGAGAAACAGGGGAAAACACTGTAACAGCAAGCATGTGGTTCCATATCGGTGCTAACATGGATCAGAAAGAAAAGGTTTATATCGGCACAATGACATCACAGGGGCTGGCATTAAAAAATCCTGCTGGTCAGGCGCATGCCGCAACCTTTATCAGCATCAGTACTCCTGCAAAAGCGAACAGGGCAATCGGAGCGATAGACCAGGCTCTTATGAAAGTTACAAAACAGCGTGCCGATCTTGGAGCTTATCAAAATCGGCTTGAACATGTAGCAAAAGGCCTCCTGACAGGATATGAAAACTTGCAGGCAGCTGAATCTCTTATACGTGACACGGATATGGCTGAACAGATGGTAAATTTCGTGAAAAACCAGATTCTCCTGCAGACAGGAACAGCAATGCTCGCACAGGCAAATACCACACCCCAATCGGTTCTCCAGTTATTACGATAAAAACCTTAAAGTATGTAATCTGCCCCCTAAAGGCAGCCTGAGGGCTGCCTTTTTTTATTTTAATCACTGGTTGAATGTTTATTTGATTATGTATTGACAGAAAAAATCAATTTATTTATTTTTTGTATATGGAAATACCTTTATATGTACGAAAAGTTGCCACAGTACTCCATAAAAACGGATATCAAGCATGGATCGTGGGTGGTTCTATTCGTGACCTTCTTATAGGAAAGACCGCTTATGATTATGATATTGCAACGGATGCCCGGCCAGAAAAGGTGATTACAATTGTAAAAAGGACTATTCCCACAGGAATAAAACATGGAACCGTTACTGTATTAACAGATAAAAACAATATTGAAGTAACAACGTTCCGGAGTGATGGAAAATACTCTGATGCACGGAGACCGGATTCTGTCAGGTACTCTACATCAATTCAGGAGGATTTATCAAGACGAGACTTTACCATAAATGGGATTGCTTATAATCCAATCAACGATAAACTTATCGATCCCTATGAAGGGAGAGAAGATATTGATGCAAAGTTAATCCGTACAATCGGGGATCCTGTTGAACGATTTTCAGAAGATGGATTAAGACCGTTCCGTGCTTGCAGATTTGCGTCTCAGCTTGGATTTTCAATAGAAGAAAACACTTTTTCAGCAATATCAGAATGTCTTGATACAGCTTCCCTGGTCTCTGCAGAAAGGATCAGGGATGAGTTTATAAAGATTATTCGATCTGAAAAACCATCAACAGGCATAGAGCTCTTGAGGGAAAGTGGTTTATTAAATATTTTCCTGCCGGAGCTGCTTGAAGGATTAAACGTAAAACAGAATAAGTATCACAGGTATGATATTTATTACCATAACCTTTACTCCTGCAACGCAGCAGTACCTGATTACCAGATAAGGCTGGCCGCACTCTTTCATGATATTGGAAAATATTATGCCAAACAGGAAGTTGAGCACGGTAAAAGCTGTAAAAAATCTGTATTCTACAACCATGAAATAATTGGGGCTGCTATTACAAGAAAAATCATGAGGCAGCTGAAGTTCAGCAATAATGATATTAAATTTATAACACATTTGATCAGAAACCACATGTTTCATTACACGAACCAGTGGACAGATGGTGCTGTCAGAAGGTTTATTCGAAAAGTCGGCTTTGAAAATATTGATGCACTTTTTGAGCTCAGAAAAGCAGACAGGATAGGAAATGGGCTGAAACAGGGAGAATCAAACTCTGTAAGAAAACTTAAAGAAAGGATCAATAAGGTGATTGAAGAGGAAAATGCAATTACTGTAAAAGATCTCGCAGTTAATGGGTATGATATTATGAAAGAGTTTAGCATTAAGCCAGGCCCAATTATCGGTAAAATCTTAAATAAACTCCTCGAAGAAATACTCGATGATCCATCAAAAAATTCAAAAGCAACCCTCCTTTCCATTGCAAGAGAAGTCTTTTCCATGTAAAACCCAAAAGTAAATGCAGTACAGTCATAGTAAATACGGAGGCCAGGGC
>JAUVYC010000156.1 GCA_030603285.1 Spirochaetota bacterium | reverse complement strand
GGAAGAAAGTTTTCTTCCTAAGTTTGCAATGTTTATACAAACCCTGCCACCAGTTACAAGTTTTTTAAAAGTTTCAGTAAACACAGTTTTTAATAGTTCTTTATATTCATCTAATGATAAATCTTCATCATATTCTTTCTTTACATTATACGGTGGAGAAGTTATCATCAAATGGATACTATTATTCGGCAGTTCATTCATTTTCTCACTTGATTTACAATAGATTCTATTAAGATTTTCTACTGGAATATCAAATTCTATATTTTTTACTTTTTTTTCTAACTGTAATGTTTGATATAATTTGCTATTGTAAAATTCCGAAGAATCATGATTTATTCTTCCCCGTGTTCCAAATGAACTTGTTTTTGTACCATTCCTTTTATATTTAATTTCTGACATTTTATTCACCAATTAATTTTAGAAATTCCTCTGCTTTTTCTTCATATGTGGATTTTCTATTTGAACTTTCGATAATAGAGCCCAATGCTTTTTTACTTTTCATACTTGAAAAGAAATTTAACTCTTGAGAAAGCAAATTACCAAGACTTTTTGCTAATTCATTCAAAGTATCAAATCTAATAAAACCTTTTTTTATGGTTGTTTTTATATTTTCCCCATTATTATCTAATGGATTAGGATTAACTGACCAGAAGCCTTGTATAATCCCTGCCATTTTCAGGTGATCTGCTTTTGAATAATAGCTGGAAGTAATTGGTGTATTACCAATAACAACAATTGGTATTTTGGATGATTTATAATCTGAAACTCTAATATTTATACCCTTACCAATTGCTTTTAACATAGAATCTGAACGAAGCATACCTGGATTTCCTTGATGAGATTTGTAATCACCTAAACAATGTATTTTATTAGTTTCAGGTAAATATTCCCAGTTCCAAACAATGGACATCTTGACTTCAAAAATAACTAAAATATCATTTGGTTTGAGATTTATAGAATTTACTTTTGCAACTACAACATCCCCAGGAGATTGCTTTGAAAGCGATATTTCTCTGCAAACTGCACCTTGTATTGCAAATAAACCTTTTAAACTCAATATAGTTTGCAATAATTCCGTTACCCAGCGCTCAGTATAATTTCCTATTAATGAGTTTCTACTTTGCAAAGTAGTTTTTGTACCTTTATATCCTTTTGGTCAATACGCAATATATCTACCATTATCATCTTTGTAAAAAAGTTGTTCTGGAGTTGCAAAATCATGCGATTTATTAAAAAAATCAATTTCAGTACTTTTATTCCACAATACCATATAAACACCATTTTT
This sequence comes from Spirochaetota bacterium, assembly GCA_030603285.1. Taxonomy (GTDB): domain Bacteria; phylum Spirochaetota; class B62-G9; order B62-G9; family DRHN01; genus JAUVYC01. The sequence goes on along the minus strand of JAUVYC010000156.1, from coordinate 5,283 downwards.
AAAAATTAAATTTCAAATTATGGCAGATAATTTTCCTGGTATTTGCAACATTTGATAGTTGTGCTTCTCTGAATAAAAGCATCGCCAAGATATAATAGTGATCAATTTATAGTTATTTGGTAACTATTCAGGTATTAACCACAGAGACAAAAGAATATAACTATATTATCGAGAACACGGTAATACAGTTATATTCCAGAGAAATAAAAATTGTATTTTAAAATTTTTCAGTAAAATTATGAAAATATTCTGAATTTTACTTTATAAAATTATATTTTTAAATAGTTTTATAAAATATAAAAACCTTTGTGCCAGATGTCTATGACCTTGATGCCTACGGCCTTAGTGACTCTGTGGCTGAATAGGTATTTTATTTGTTTTTATTTTTGAAATTTTGCTATAAAACCTCCCTAATGTGGAAAAGCCAAATTCAAGATTATCTGGATTAAGGTACTAATATACTTTTATAAATAAGGGTTTGATACCGAAAAGAAAACACGTATACAATTTAACATTCAGGTTGACTTTCAATATGAGCATAATATTGTTTGCATTATTTTATCTTAATCATATATTTAATACATAATAAATAAGGGGATTTTTTATGCTTTTAGATTCTGTTCTTGAAGCAGTTGGAAATACACCTCTGATTTGTTTGAAAAAAATGTCTTCAGGGAATGTATTTTGCAAGGCGGAGTTTCTGAATCCTGGTGGAAGTATTAAAGATCGAGTAGCCAAACATATCATTGAATCAGCGGAAAAAGAAAAAAAACTTCACCCCGGTATGATTATTATAGAGGCTACGTCCGGAAATACCGGAATCGGGTTGAGTCTGATAGGCGTACAAAAAGGGTACAGGGTAATATGTGTGATGCCTGAAAATATGAGTGTAGAACGGAAAAAAATTATTAAAGCTTTTGGTGGAGAAATTATTTTCACTTCTGCTGAGAAAAGCCTGCAGGGATGTTTGGAAAAGATGAAAGAAATTACCGGGGCAGAGCCGGAAAAATATTTTGTTGCCAATCAATTTGTGAATCCTCATAATCCGGAAACTCATTATCAGCAAACAGGTCCCGAAATCTGGGATGATACACACGGTGAAATAGACGTTTTTGTAGCAGGAGTAGGAAGCGGCGGAACTCTTCAGGGGATCGGGACATTCTTAAAAGAAAAAAATCCTGGTGTCAAAATCGTTGCAGTGGAACCGAAAAACAGCGCTGCTCTATTAGGAAGAGAACCGGGACTTCACCAGATTCAGGGCATCGGCGACGGGTTTGTTCCTGATGTCCTTGATATCAATCTTGTAGATATGGTATTTACTATTTCCGATGAAGAAGCCATCGAAACCACCAGAAGGCTTTCACAGGAAGAAGGATTACTTGTAGGAACCTCTTCCGGCGCAAATGTTTTTACTGCTCTTCACATGGATAACGGGCGAAACAAAGTGGCGACCATACTGCCAGACCGTGTTGAAAGGTATTTCAGCACTGCTCTTCTTTAACCTGATGTGGACAAGCCACATTCAAGATTATAAAGATATTTTCTTGCAAACTAAAGTTTGTGCCTGAAAGGCAAGAAAATCGGGATTAAGGTACTATTTTTTAAATACTGCCTCACCCCCTATGAATACAGTCATTACCTCGGTTTTTATGAGGCTCTCTGAATCTTGCGAAAATATATCAGCCGAAAGATGTACAAGGTCAGCAAACTTCCCGACCTCAATGCTCCCGATTTCGTTTTCCAGTCCGCATGCTTTTGCACCTCCCATGGTATATGCATATACCGCATCAGCAATTGTCAAACTCTCTCTTGGATAAAACCTCATTTCAGGTCCATCATTGAAGGCCTTCCTCTCAACAGCACAGTACAGTCCATAAAAAGGATTTACAGTAGACGAGGGTGCATTTGAAGCAAAAGCTATTGTGGCACCTGAGGCTGCAAGGCTTCTGAAACGGTATAAAAGTTTGGCTTCAGGTCCAAGATGCTTAATTGCATACTTTCTGTCAGATGGAATTTGACCGGGCATCATTACAGGAGTAACATCTATCTCTGCAAACCGCTCTACATCTTCATCCTTTAACGTCAGGGCATATTCGATTCTCTTTAACAAACGCGGAATCCCCCGCTCAGTTGATATCTTTTTAAAAACCTCTAAAGCTATTTCATTTGCCCTGTCTCCAGTACATTGTACCGCTGCCAAAAAATAGTGGGAATAATGATTTTTTAATAGAATATAAAGCTCATCTTCATCCATTAACAACATCCCGCTGCTCGAACTGCCTTTATAAGGGGTGCTCATATACCCTGTTAAAGAGGCAAGAGAACCATCAATCATAATTGAAAATCCGCCTAACCGTAAGTAATCATTTCCGAAAAAAGAGGAAAAGCCAATTTCTCCAAGTCTTCTCGCATCTCCCTCCTGCACCATTACAACTATACGCGCCTTTAATTTATTGCGCCGCAACAGCTTCATCAGATTTTTAATCGATTCACTCCCTAATTTTGTAGAACAGTCACAGATGGTTGTAACTCCATTTGACAGAATTTTCTTTATTCCCTTTTCAATTGCAGAATCAACTACTTTTGTTTTGTCTTCAGGGATAGTCTTCCTCACAAGCTCAACTGCGCGCTCATGCAGTATTCCATTTGGTTTATTGTACACATCCCGTTCAATTTTACCTCCCAACGGGTCCTGTCGGGACTCATCTATTCCTGCACACTGGAGGGCATTTGAATTTACAATTGCTGAACCCATATCCCATGAAAATAGTATGATCGGGTTATTCTGAGAAACAGCATCAAGATCATCTTTTGTTAACTGATTTATAAAGGACCTCTCCAATCCGCCGGAAAGGAGCCATTCACCATCCTCCTTTTCGGGTACAATCTCCTGAATTTTATCAATAACATCACTTTTATACATTACTTTCGAAAGATCAAGATCCTTGAAGAGGATTGAATATTCTTTAAGCCGCAGGTGCGCATCAACAAAGCCGGGAATGATACATCCTTCTGAGAATTCAATTAATTCAGCATCAGGATATAAATTATGCGCTTCATTCGGATTTTCTGTAATATATTTGATTTTTCCGTTTACTACAACAACCGCCCTTTTTACACTCCGTTCAGAGTCCATAGTATAAAAAGGCACACCATGAAATATTTTAGCATTCATTTAAATATCCTCTCTTCTCTCCATTCCTGGTTTTTGTCCTCAAGTTACACTTTTATCTATCGAAAATTATAAATGATATTGTACTATTTGTGGAGGAAAAATTGTGCAAAAAAATAAACTTCAGGCCTATCCTATTATTACGAGACTGAAAAGAATGGATTTCTGGTACTGGTGCAGCTATTATATTGACCTCTACCGGGATTGTCCATACAGCTGCAGTTATTGTAATACACAAAAAATTTCATGCTTTCAAGGACTCAATTTTAGTTATGGACTTCCCGAAGAAAAGGAAACTATAGGCCTTGGCCTGATAAGCGACATTTATACACCGGATCAAAATGAAAATATATCAACTCAGGATATCCTTAAATTCCTCTACAGAGAAGGATATTCTGTCAATATCATGACAAAATCTGATCAGATCCTTGAAGATATACATTTATTGAAAAATTTTTCAGAAAAGAAGCTTATACGTATTACATTTACAATTCTGACCCTTGAGGACCACCTTTCACATAAACTCGAAGGATCATCACCGGCTCCCTATAAAAGACTAAAAGCTCTTGGCCAACTAAGAAACGAAGGCATACCGGCAGGGGTTTCAATTTCTCCAATCATCCCCTGTATAAACGATGATAAAGATGCTCTTTCTCATCTTATTCATGAGTGTAAAAAGATGGGTGCATGCTGGATTATCTTTTCAGGATTCACTATGATCGACAAATTCCTTAAAAACCCGATGTGGGAAAAAACTGCAGGAATTCATGCAGATCCTGAGCTGCTGCGTAAGCGATACAGCAGTGTAAAAAGGTTCCTGTTAAAGCTTCTTCTAAGAGAAAGTTTGCCGATACGCATTCCAAGAATTACCTTAAACGTATTTTATAAAAGACATTATTCACAGATCATAAGTGAACTTCTTTTTAATATATCTTACCTATATGAATTACTTGAGAATGACATACAGATGTTACGGTACAGAAGAGCTGCGTATGAGATTAACAATATAGCTGGTTCTCTTAAATCCATTGTATCCGAAAAAAAACTTGGATTTATAAAAGGAATAAACCCTGAAATAGAGAAAGTAGTAGAGGAAATACTGTACAGCGGTAAATCAACATTATATACAGATCTCTATCAAAATTTGATATATGAACTGGAGTAAGGTAGAAAATGGCCGGAGAGGGAGCAAAAGATCATCTAAGAAATATTGGTATTATTGCCCATATTGATGCTGGGAAAACAACAACCACTGAAAGAATTCTCTACTATACAGGCCTTTCACATAGAATTGGTGAAGTTGACGATGGCCAGGCAATTATGGATTGGATGGAACAGGAGCAGGAGCGAGGTATCACCATTACGGCAGCCTCGATAAGCTGTATATGGAAATCTCATACAATAAATATAATTGATACACCAGGGCATGTTGATTTTACAGCCGAAGTTGAAAGATCACTCAGGGTTCTCGACGGCGCTGTTGTTATCTTTGACGCAGTAAATGGTGTTGAGCCCCAGAGCGAGACAGTATGGCATCAGGCTGACAAATACATGGTTCCGCGGCTTGCCTATATCAATAAAATGGACAGAATTGGGGCCGATTTCTGGGGAAGCATTAAAATGATGGAAAAAAAACTCGGGACAAACCCTCTTATACTGCAGATACCCATGGGCTCGGAAGAGTATTTCAAGGGGATTATCGACCTTATAAAAATGAAGACTATACGGTGGAACGAAGATGATCTCGGATTAACGTATACCTATCATGATATCCCTGATGAGCTGATAGATGAAGCGCAGAAGCGCAGAACAGAGCTCCTTGATAAAATCGCCGAAGAGGATGATGAGCTTCTTGAAAAATATCTTGAACAGGGAGACCTTGAAGAAACGGCCATTATTAAACTTGTGAAATTAACGACCATAAAGTACAAAGGTGTTCCCGTTTACTGCGGTGCGTCACTGAAAAATATGGGTGTTCAGCCTCTTATTGATGGTATAGTGGATTTTCTGCCTTCTCCTGTTGAAATCCCTCCAGTAAAAGGAATTAATCCAAAAACTGAAAAGGAGGAAGAGAGAATTTGTGATGATGATGAGCCCTTTTCAGCTCTTAC
>JAUVYC010000077.1 GCA_030603285.1 Spirochaetota bacterium | reverse complement strand
CTTATTGAAGAAATTGAGAGCCATAAAGGAAGGCTTCGTAAACTTGAGGCAGACAGACGGTTTGCATTTGGGGAAGTGCATTTGAGTTTTAAAGAGCAGACACTGCCTGAAGATATCCCCTCCTCGTTCGGGTGGATCAATACGATTGATTTCTACCGTTTTATGCAGAAGCATTTGAAAGTCTCATCTTATGGCATAAAACCGAAGGTTGAAATTCCGGAAGGATTTGCCAGTGCAAAGAGCAAGCGGATATACAAAGCGATAAGCCCCGAAGGCATGCTTTACAGGGTACGTAAGGTAAAAAATTATCCGGAACAGGACCTTGAGTTCTGGGGAACTGCACTGAAAAGTCATCTAATAAAAGAAGGATACTTTCTTAAAAATGAGAGTGTGCGTTTTAAATCGATAAATTCAGAAGGTGTACTTTACGAGTGGATCATGCCATTCGCAAATGAAGATTACATTTACCTTACTGCAATTACACTTTCCAGGAAGGAGATTGTAATTGCAGAGTCTGCCGCTGAGCACACGGTATATAAAAAATACAGGCAGCCCATTCTCAACAGCCTTGAGACCATCTCTCTACGCCTCTGGTAAGATCTTACTTTCCCGTTACGAATTTAAAAACCAAGAAATAGTTTGGAAATAAACTGCAACTCCCCATTCTATGCGTTTAAAACAATTTGTGAGAAATGGGGGGTAAGTCCTATCCATATTTTCTTTTCTTTCTCCTGACTATCATTGCCATTTTTTCCATAACGAGCACTATGGCGGTAAGAATCTACTGGATGGTTATCCTATGGAAAACAAATAATAAACAAAAAAACATAAAAAAATCGATTTTTTATTAGATAAATTTGAAAATGAAAATATTATGAATTAGAATTAAATTAATAAGAAAAAATATTTTATCCTGCGAAAGATAACCTTATGACAAAAAAACCCGGATTAAGTATGTATTGGGCATCCTCCTGCGGCGGATGCGAAATTGCATTGGTGAATATTAATGAAAAAATCCTTGAAGTAATCGACAAGTTTGACTTTATGTTCTGTCCCTGTCTCCTTGATACAAAAAAGAAGGATATTGAAGCACTGCCCGATAAAAGTATTGAAATCACTCTTTTTAATGGCGCCGTGCGGACAGAAGAAAATGCTGAAATGGCTAACCTTCTCAGGAAAAAATCAAAAATTCTAATAGCTTTTGGCTCATGTTCGAACGATGGATGTATTCCAGGTCTTTCAAATCTTTATTCAGCTAAAGATCATTTTGATACAATATATCTTAACAACCCCACGGTTTCTAATCCAGGCGGTATTGTTCCGCAAAGGGAAACAGAAGTGCCGGAGGGAACACTCCATCTCCCGGAATTCTATGACACGGTGAGAACTCTCTCTCAGGTTGTGGATGTTGAATATTTTATACCCGGCTGCCCTCCCGAATCCAATCAGATCTGGGATGTGATAAACTCCGTCATCGAGGGTGTTAAACTTCCTCCAAAAGGAAGTGTAATAGGCGCGGGCACATCGACCGTATGTGATGAGTGTGAAAAAATAAAAGAAGATAAGAAAATTGACCGCTTTTATAGAACATACGAGATAATACCTGATACAAAGAAGTGTCTTCTGGAGCAGGGAATTATTTGTATGGGGATCGCAACAAGAGCCGGATGCGGTTCCCTCTGCCCTAAAGTGAATATGCCCTGTTCAGGCTGTTACGGTGCTCCCGATGGGGTGCTCGACCAGGGGGCAAAAATGATAGCGGCGTTGGGATCTATACTGAATCTTGAAGGTGATTTAACTGAAGAAGAGATAACAGGGCATACTAATAAGATCATGGACTCCATACCGGATTATGCAGGAACCTTTTACAAGTTTAGCCTGGCAGGATCAATACTTAAAAACTCTGTAAGGAAATAAGGATGAAAAAAGTTACAATTGATCCCATAACAAGACTTGAGGGACATGGAAAGATAGATATTTTTCTGAATGACGGCGGCGATGTCGCAAATGTCTACTTTCAGGTTCCTGAGCTCAGAGGTTTTGAACAGTTTTGCGTTGGTCGGCTTGCTGAAGAGATGCCGATCATCACAAACAGGATATGCGGTGTTTGTCCTGAAGCGCACCATATGGCTTCGTTAAAGGCATTGGATGATCTTTTTGAAGCAGAACCCCCGGATGCTGCCAAAAAGATAAGAGAACTTTTATATATGGCTTTTTATGTTACAGACCACACGACTCATTTCTATGCTCTTGGCGGGCCTGATTTTATTGTTGGTCCTGATGCACCACCCTCAGAGAGAAATATTTTCGGAGTCATCAAAAAGGTGGGTTTGGATATCGGAAAACAGGTCATAGAAACAAGGGCTCAAAACCATCACGTGATAGAGATGCTTGGAGGAAGAAAGGTTCATCCCTGCGCCGGATTACCCGGCGGATGGAGCAAACCGGTAACAGAAGAAGAAAGAAAAGAACTGGAGGCTATAGCTAAAAAAAACATCGACTTTGCACTTTTCAGCCTTAAAACGTTTGATAAAATAGTATTAAACAACCCGGACCTTCTTGAGCTTATAACATCCGACATTTACACACATCAAACTTACTATATGGGCACCGTTGATGATGAAAACCATGTGAACTTTTACGACGGCATGGTCAGAGTGGTGGATCCTGAGGGGAAGGAATTTGTTAAATATCATCCAAAAGATTACATGGAACATATCATGGAGAACGTTGAATCCTGGACATACCTTAAAGTTCCATATTTAAAGAAAATCGGCTGGAAAGGTTTTATTGATGGCATGGATAGTGGAGTTTACTGCGCAACGCCTCTGTCAAGGCTGAATGTATCGGATAGTATGGCAACCCCCCTCGCTCAGGAACACTTTGAGAAGTTTTATGAGACATTTGGTTCTAAAAAGAAAAATGGAAGGTATCAGCCTGTTCATTTCCGGCTGTCCACTCACTGGGCCAGACTGATAGAAATGCTTTATGCCGCTGAGCATATGCTGGAGCTTGCATCGGACCCTGAAATTACCTCGCCCGAAATAAGGAATTTGCCTTCGGGAAAGGCTAAAGGAGTCGGAATAGGCTCTGTCGAAGCACCAAGGGGGACACTTACACATCATTATGTAACTGATGAAAATGCCGTAATTCAGAAAGTGAACATGATAGTGGGCACAACCAACAACTATGCCCCTATCTCAATGTCCCTTAAGAGGGCGGCGGAGAAACTCATCACAAAAGGGAAGGTCATTAAGGATGAGCTGCTCAATAAAATTGAAATGGCATTCAGGCTATATGATCCCTGTTTGTCATGTGCTACCCACCATCTGCCAGGTACAATGCCGATGATTGTAAAGATCATTAACTCCGGTGGAGATGTTCTTGATACTTTTACCAGGGATTAATTGGAGCGCTTCATGAAGACCATAATAATTGGAATGGGGAACCCCCTCCTTACCGATGATGGTGTAGGGATAAAGGTGGTGAGGAAACTTCGGGACAGGTTAAAAAGAAACCTGAATGTGGATGTTACAGAACTGTATACTGGTGGATTGGAGCTCATGGAAACGATGATCGGATACGAAAAGGCGATTATTGTGGATGCTTTGATAAGCGGAATAAATAAACCGGGGACAATATCTTCCTTTTTTTTCGATGAAGAAGAAACCGGATGTCATGCAGTTTCCCGAAGCGAGTATGCTTACTCGACTCACAATACGACCTTTTCAGCTGCTCTTAAGGTGGGAAAATTGCTGCGTTTTCCACTGCCATCTGAAGTAAAAATATGGGCAGTGGAGGCAAATGATGTAGAAACATTCAGTGAAGAGCTGACAGAGCCGGTAGCACATGCTCATACTAGAGTAATTGATGAGATCCTTTGTTATTTAGAAAAACAACCTGGAGAAGCATATGAAAATAGGAGTTTATTTTTGTAAATGCGGCACAAACATATCTGACAGGATCGATCCGCAAAAAGTGATGGAAGAGATAACCAAACTTAAGGACGTGGCTTATTTTGAAACAGTAGATTTTTTATGCGCAGAGGAAGGTAAGGAATTTCTTGAAAAAGACTTAAAGAAGAAGAAGCCTATGAGGGTTGTTTTAGGTGCATGTTCTCCAAGGGATCATGAAAAAACCTTTATGAATGTACTCTCAAAGGCCGCGATAAACCCTTACCTTATGCAGATGGTGAATATAAGGGAACATGTGGCATGGGTTATATCAGATATATGTAAGGCTTCTGATAAAGCATCAGCTTACCTGAAAGGGGCAGTTGCCCGTGTACAGCTCCATGAACCATTAAAGCCTGAGGAATTAAATGTCTGCCCTGATGTTCTTGTAATAGGGGCGGGCCCTGCCGGTCTCAAAGCTTCGCTCAGCCTAACTGAAGCAGGTAGAAAGGTGGTTCTGGTGGAAAAAAACCCTGTAATTGGGGGTATGCCGGTCAGATATGAAGAAATCTTTCCGAACATGGAGTGCGGGCCCTGTATGCTGGAGCCTATGCTCGGTGATGTGCTTCATGGAGATAATTCTGAAAACATTGAGTTGTTAACCCTTTCAGAAGTGGTGGAAGTTGCAGGATATCTTGGAAACTTCATCGTAAAAATAAAACAATTACCCAGATATGTAAATCCTAAAAAATGTATAGGCTGCAGAGAGTGTATCGAACCCTGCCCTGTCTCAGCTAAGAACGAATTTAACTGCAGCCTGGACGAAAGAAAGGCCATTTCATTTGCTTTCAGCGGCGGACTGCCTAACTTTCCATTTATCGATGATAAAGTCTGTATAAGAACTAAAGGTGAAAACTGCCGCTTATGTGAAGATGCATGCATTGTGGATGATGCTATCATCTTTGATGATAAAGAAAAAGTTATTGAAAAGAATGTCGGTGCAATCATTGTTGCTGTAGGGGCCGAACTCTATGATTGCAGTAATCTCACCAATCTTGGATATGGTAAATTGCCTAATATTTATACAAGCCTTGAGTTTGAGAGAATCATTGCATCAAACGGCCCAACAGAAGGAGAAATTCAGGGCTTCGGCAAAAAAGGGCCTCGCTCAATTGCAATCATCCACTGTGCCGGAAGCCTTGATAAGAATCATATAAAGTATTGTTCTGGCACCTGCTGTCAATCTGCCTTTAAGTTTAATCAATTTATTTCAAAAAAGCTCCCAAATACAAAAATATTTCACTTCTTTAAAGAGATATCGGTGCCGGGAAAAGAGACATTCCAATTATACAATAAGGCCCTGAACAATCCTGACAGTATGTTTATACGGTACAGAAATATTAATGAAATTGATGTGAGTATTGAAAACGGCAGGCTGGCCATACACTACTCTTTTTCTTCCGGCAAGAGATGTAAATCAACAGCAGACATGATAATTCTCTGTCCTCCGGTAATTCCATCTTCTGATACAGCGGAACTTGGAAGTATTCTGGAAATTCCTGCTGACAGGTACGGGTTTTTTGAAGAACTCCATAACAGGGTGGACTCTATTCAGAGCAAATTAAAAGGGGTTTATCTTACAGGGTCATGCCAGTCACCAATGGATATACAGAATGCCATGAACCAGGGACTTGCTGCCTCCGGTTATATTCTATCCGGTCTTCCGGAGGGAAAGAAACTGGAGATTGAGCCTATTATTGCATCGGTTGATGAAGAGAGGTGTTCCGGTTGCAGGGTCTGTAATCTGGTATGTCCCTACAAGGCAATAGATTTTGATGAAGAGAAAGCAAAAGCAACAACAAATTCAGTACTCTGTCAGGGATGCGGCACATGTGTTGCTGCGTGCCCGGCAGGGGCAATCAAGGGAAATCATTTTACGGTAGAAGAACTACTTGCAGAAATACAGGGTGTGTTGACATGAATACAAAAAGAAATGAGAATGAGTTTGAACCAAAAATCTTAGGATTTTTATGCAACTGGTGTTCCTATGCTGCAGCAGACAAAGCAGGCACCATGCAGAAACCTTACCCGGCAAACGTCCATTTCATCAGGGTTATGTGCAGCGGAAGGGTTGACCCCCAGTTTGTACTTAAGGCGTATGAAGAAGGAGCAGACGGGGTTATAATCCTTGCCTGCCACCCCGGAGATTGCCATTATAAAGAAGGAAATTTAAAGGCCGTCGGGCGGCATAACATGCTGCTAAGACTGTTAAAACAGTTCGGTATTGAAGAGGAAAGATGCAGGTTTGACTATGTGTCTGCATCGGAGGGTGGGAAGTTTGTCAGCGTTATTACAGATATGGTGGGCACAGTAAAGGAACTGGGACCCCTCTGTTTAAATGGAAAATAATATACTGTTAAAGGAGAGAGTAGCTATGGCAACAGAAGTTATCAATGCTAAGGGATGGAAGTGCCCTAAACCTACAATTGAGATGTCGGTAATGTCTCACAGATTGAAAAAAGGAGATATCCTGGAAGTGGTTGCGGATTGTCCAAGTTTTAAGGGTGATGTGAAGACATGGTGTGAGCGTGAGAAAAAGGTTCTTATCTTTATGAGGGATGAGGGTGACGGTATGAATCGCTGCCAGATTCAGTTATAGCTGATTAGTACATCAATTAAAGCTCAACTGTCAAGAGTAAAGATTTGACCCCTTTTTTGCTATCGGATGGTGTTTTTATGGATATTAATCAGGGTGCCTTTATCGAGGGGGGTATAAATCTGGGTTGTTGAAATATCAGAATGCCCCAGAAACTCCTGTACCGCACGCAGGTCTGCCCCATTCTGTACAAGATGAGTTCCGAAGGAGTGCCTTAATAAAAAATACTCCCCTTGTAAGGGTCGTAATAATGGATGTATTTAACCTGATGTGGACAAGCCACATTCAAGATTATAAAGATTTTTTTGCATGAAAAGCAAGAAAATCGGTATTAAGGTACTAATCTAAACCGTAGCTTTCCCTCCTGCTTAGTGCACCATACAAGGCCGCGCTTGACCATCTTTATCAACCTCTTTTCGCCTTCTTTGAGAGGCAGCTCAATCCTTTTGGCTATTACATCAATGGGTTCCATGCTTCCACGCAATTGGCTGGCGAGCGAGGCCTCTTCCGGCGAGAAGATTTTCTTCAGAAGCAGTATCTCAGCATTTGATGGTGTTCTGGGGAGACTGTTGGGAAGTCTGTTCAAGGTATCTGCAAGCTGCTCAAAAATGTCATCAGCAATCTTGTATCCTCCTTTCTTTACCTCCTAAACAGTGGCGCCTAACTCATTACAAAAAAGATTCTTTCTTTCATCTTGATGTTCAAAACTATCAACAGATTCATTGTACACACCTTTGCTACTAAGTTAAGCTTCTTGCTATTTTTGATTCTTAAAATATGCCTAATCTCTTTAATTCATCAATCATTTGATGGGGCGAGTTAACTAAAACGCCTTTGATACCGATGGCAGAAGCGGTTTTTACATTTTGGGCGTTATCATCTAATAACACTACACTTTTGGGTTCCGTTTTTAGGTAGTGCAATACAATTTCATATGCCTTCTTTTCCGGTTTCCTTGCTCGTATTTCACAAGACGAAAACACTTTTTCAAAATTACTGAGTAGCGTTGCGTATTTTACCTTCCATTTCTGAATATGTATTTCATTTGTATTCGTCAAGGCAATTAATCTGAATTTTGTTTTTAACCCCTGAAGCAATTGTTCAATACCGGGGGTGACATTCAGATAAATATTATTCCAACCATTATCAAATTCAATTTCACTTATGTGTAATCCTAATTTTTTTGATATATATTTTCTATACGTAAAAGGTTTAATTTCACCTCTTTCAAATTGCTGGTACACTTCATCAAATTTAAATTTCTGCTTTAGCTCATTTGCATCACGCCCACTCATTTTAGCCCAGTAATCAAATATGTTATTAAATGAAATGTTAATGACTACGTCTCCCAAATCAAATATTATTGCCTGATAATTTTTCATTTTTCTATTATACTTCTAATCTACACCAAAATTGTTAGATGTCAAGCGACAGGCGTTGACATTCCTCTCAAAACTCCGATTGCTGCAGACTAACTGAGATTTATCCATATTTCGATTCTTTTATTGACTTCTTAGTACCTTAATACCAATTTTCTTGCCCAATAGGCAAGAAAATCTTTAAATCTTGAATGTGGCTTGTCCACATCAGGGTAACTGATTATATCATTTGTATTGCAAAGTACGAAAAATCAAATATGTATTTCAGAGGAAAATTATATGAAAATATCTGAAAGAGGTCAAATAACTATTCCGAAGCCGCTGCGGGATCAATATGGATTTAATAAAAATGTGGAAGTGGAGCTGGAACCGACTAAAGAAGGTGTTTTAATTCATAAGCGTGTTAGAAGTAAACATCCTGTTGATCAGATATTTGGTATTCTTAAAAAATATTCCGACACCGATTCTTATATTGAGGAGATACGGGGAAGATGATTACTGCTATTGATACAAATATTTTATTGGATGTTTTTTCCCGGATGAAAAATTTTGCGATGATTCCCGGGAGCTTATTAAATTAGCCTATAATGAAGGGGCATTGATAATTTGTGACATTGTATACGCCGAACTTGTGCCTCAATTTATTAACCGGGATGAATTGGATAAAACGCTGAATACGATTAACCTTACTTTATCATCAATAAATAATGATATAGCCTACTTAATTATTCTTTTATGCCCAGGCTTTTTCATCCTTAGTTCTTTTCCGATTATTCATTCGGGCAGCAGATGTCTTAGGCTCTTAATACCGGTTTTCTTGCCTTTTAGGCACAAACTTTAGTTTGCAAGAAAATATTTTTATAATCGTGAATGTGGCTTGTCCACATTAGGGGCACCAGCTGAGTGTTTCTTATTAAAAGGCGAAAGAGAAAAAAGCCGTAATATTATGGAAGAATTCAGAGATCAGAAATATAATCGATATCCTGCTTTTCGACGGGAGGTTAATGCGGCCATATCAACATCCAGCCTCCTGCATTGGTGAAATCTTGGGACTGGTCAATTCTAGAAAACCGGATAGTCCACACATTGCCGATTGTTTTCACATCTGAAGATAGCTCATTGCCGAAATATTGGACTCTGAAAAACCGCTCTCCAGCGAAAACGCATTAGTCATAACACCCCTTCGGAATAGTGGGGGATTTATTTTTACCAACCCGCACACCATGGGCGATATTGCATTAAACATTTCATATTTTCTCATTTTAATTCCTTTATCCTCATAATATTTGCTTTTATCTTTTCAGTAATATATAATAATTACTTAATAAAATTGGTAACGCTGAGACAAATATATGAAATTGTACAGCTCTCCAAAATTTTAATAACTCTTGACAAAATATGACGATATATATTATAGTTATAAATGAAAGATTATATATTTTAGACGACTCCCCGGCGATAATGCCGGTTAGGCAGCCTAGAGGGCTGCCTTTTCTTTTGGAAAAATGATGAATAACCGAAGCATTATTTATGTTGATGGATTTAACTTATATTATGGCGCGGTAAAAAACACGCCCTGGAAATGGCTCAATATTGAAAAATATTTTACTTTGTTACGTCAAGATGACAATATCCAATCTATAAAATATTTTACAGCCAGAATTCAAGGTTCACATAAACCAAACCAAGATGCATACTTAAAAGCTCTTAATACTCTTAGCAAGGTAAATATTATTTATGGATTATTTAAATTTAAGCCTGTTAAGTGCTCTGTTAAACAATGTACTTTCTCTGGTTCTCGAATATTTAATGTCCCCGAAGAAAAGCGGACTGATGTAAATATAGCAGTTCATATGATCACTGATGCTATCAATAACAATTGCGATAGATTTGTTATAGCAAGTGGTGATTCAGATCCAGTCCCTGCAGTAAGAACAGTAAAAACACTCATAAAAAATAAAACAGTTATTGTGTATGTACCAGCTAACAATAAAATTCGAGGAGCTGCCAGAGAATTACGAAAGGCATCTGATAAACATAGGACTTTACCAAATGCCCTCTTATCGAAAACGCAATTTCCAGAACCCGTCCCTGATGGAAAAGATGGAGATATAAATAAACCATTAACTTGGTTAGACCAATAATTTATGGATTAAAAATGATAAAATTGGCCACGCCGGGCCCCTTAGGCGAAATGATGTCTTAATGGATTTTGTAAACTCGGTAGTGTCGAGTTGCGACAAGGAGACGACGGATGAAGGTGAAACGAGTCATTTGTAAGGATTGCGGTCAAGAAGACAGAGTTGAAATCCTCAGTAGGAAAGGGGCAGAGACATGGCGAATACGGCTCGTCCACGTCACCTGCCCCAAGTGTAGTAGTCGCAACGTGATCGTGCGTGATTAAGGGGGTAATA
>JAUVYC010000075.1 GCA_030603285.1 Spirochaetota bacterium | reverse complement strand
GCTGCTTTTTCCTTCTCCCAACTTAAAGACAAAAAGAACATACACATTGGCGCGCATGTAACCTCATCACAGCGTAATGCTGAAATATCTCTTTGTTCGGGTGATAACACAGTATGGAATCAAAAGATTGATCTAGAGCCTGAGCACCCCTATGTTGCCGAAATTCCTCTGGAAGAAGGAATATTCAAGGATAAAAAAATTAAGCTTTTACTGATAAATGAAAAAGGAGAAACCCTCACCGAGTATGTCAAAAACGATGAAAGGGAACAGGAACCGGAAATAAAAGGATATTATAAGATTGAGCCAGTTGCAAAGGCAATAAGGGCGGAAGATCAATGGAAGAACGGGCTTGATCATGAAAAGATAGGCGAGCCATTAAAAGCCGAAAAGGCGTATGAAAATGCCCTCAAAGACGATCACGGTTTTTCTCCTGCACATCGGTCTCTGGGGATCCTGCATCTTCGCCGGGGAAATTATGACAGGGCAACCTCTGAATTAAGGAGCGCCCTGGAAAGGAATAACACAGATGAGTGCGCAAGATTTTTTCTCGGGGTGGGTTTCATATGCATGGAGCAGTTTCATAAGGCAATCTCAGAGCTAAGAATGCTCTCAAGAAGCCATGAGTATGGAGCTTCGAGCTCATATCTACTTGGAAGGCTTTATCTGGGGCAGGAGCAGATCAATGAAGCGGTAGCACAGCTAAAAAAATCCAACAGATTGTTCCCTGAAAATCTGGATGCCTCGGCTTTTCTTGCCTGTGCAATGAGAAAAAATAAACAATTCGAAGAAGCCAGGGCTCTTGTACAGAAGATAGTGAGAAAAGATCCATTGTGCTTTCCCGCTTTAGCTGAAGGGTATTTCTTAGCTCACGAGAATGAAACCAAAAATGCTCTGGAAAAGGAAAAACAGAAACTAAAAAAAACCCTGCGTAACAATTTTCAGTCGTACCTTGAGTTGGCCTCCGATTATGCACGGTTCGGTTCATACAACGAGGGGATAAAAATAGTGTCGCTTCTTACTGAAGAAAATGCAGCAGCTGAAATACCTTACCCGCTGATATACTACTATCTGGGATATTACTTTGAGAAAATCAATAAACCAGAGGAGGCCAAAAAATACTTCAAAATGGGAGGGGAAAAGGACCCCTCTTTCGTATTCCCCCATCGGTTAGAAACCGAAGCAGTTCTGCGGCGGGTAATAAATGAGAGGCCTGAAGACGGGAGAGCAAAATATTATCTCGGAAACCTTCTGTGCGGAAAAGAGCGTCCCGTGGAAGCAATTAAATTCTGGGAACAGGCAGCTGAGAAAGAAAAAAAGTTCTCAGTAGTTCACAGAAATTTAGGTCGTGCCTATAGCCGGGTGCTGAAGGAACCGGACATCGCGATTAAGGAATACGTATCGGCCCTTGAATGTGATCCTGATGACTATAAGTTGTACTACGAGCTGGATAAACTGTATGGACGTCACGGCTTAAATGAAAGTAGACAGAATCTGATAAATAAAATCCCCGGGTGTCTCATGAAAAATGATATTATCGCAGAAAGAGCAGCCTCATATTATGCTGACGTCAATGAGTTCGATCGTGCACTTGAGATTCTGCAGAATACTAAATTCTTCCCGTGGGAGTTTTATACTGAGGGAAGGCGAATTTTTGAAGACGCAAATATCGGTAAAGGTATATCCCTCATGGCTGATGGAAAGCCAAAAGAGGCGATAGATTGCTTTAAAGAAGTCATGAAATATCCGAGGAACATAGGGGTTGGAGAACCGGCAAAAAAAAATCATGCAGAGGTGAATTACAGGATCGGGCTGGCACTTGAAAAAATGGGTGAAAAAACCACTGCTATAAAACAGTGGAAAATGGCCTCAGAAGAGGTGCACCCTGAATGGAATGCGTTACGTTACTATGAAGCAAAAGCCTTGCGGTGTCTGGGAAAAAAGAAGGAAGCAGAAAGCATATTGAACGGGCTTTATGATCACGCCCAGAATGCGCTGTCCAATAATTCAGGTGACAGGGTAGAAAACCTGTACCTATCAGGTCTTGCTCTCAAAGGTAAAGGCCATCAAATTAAAGCCTTACAAAATTTTAGAAATGCGCTTGCTATAGATAATACTCACAGGCGTTGCAGGTGGGAAGTGACAGGGTTTGCCTAATAACTGTAAATTAATACAGGACTGATCATTAGCGCATTACTGTTATGCAGGTATATAATTCATCTGTCACCCGGTTAAAAAATATTAAAACAAATTTCTATTACATGCTCTTCAGGATTTTCCGGTAAAAGACCACCTCCAAAGGAGGGGGCTTCCTTTTGGCAGTGAATGGAATATGTTAATAATGATACTCTATGTCCCGTAGATTTTATGCTTGACAGGGGGAGATTATCCTGTAAAATTGGTTTGTTATTACGATAAAATGCCTGAAAATAGCCCGAAATAACTGAAAAGCATGCATAATAGTGATGAGCAGTACCAAATTAGCCTGAGAAAGGAGATTCTATTATGATCAAAGTTCTGTACGTTGGTGATGCTGCAGCGGTTTTAGGACCGAGTTATATCGCCTCCCCATTCAACGTCGAAAATAAAGGCTTCAGCATCCATATCTGGTGCCAGCCTGTACTGGACGCCCTGAATGCTGACCCTGAAATCGAGGTTGTTCATCTTACAAACTGGGATGCCTATAGGGATTTTCCCAGGAAGCCTGAAGATTTTGCTAAATACAATGTTGTGTTTTTAAGTGATGTTGAGAGTGAAGTGCTGCTTCTGTATCCGGAATGGACACAGGCCCCGATGGGCCCTAACCGCCTGAAATCCCTCCGCGACTACACTAAGAACGGAGGAAGTCTCTGTATGATTGGCGGTTGGTCTTCCTTCAGCGGGAGGTTCGGCACCGCTGCTTATCAGGGTACTCCTGTTGAAGAAGCTCTGCCCGTGAACTGCATACCGGCAGGTGATGACAGGGTTGAAACGCCGGAAGGAACCTGGATAGAGATCCTCAAACCCGATCATCCAATTACGAAAGACATTCCATGGGATGAGTGTCCATGCTTTCTTGGTTATAACCGGATCATCGCAAAAGAGGGTGTGGAAATAATTGCCAGGACAAAGGAGACCCATAACCCCTTTATAGTCACCGGTGAGTTCGGTAAGGGGAGGACCATGGCTTTTGCCTCAGATATTTCACCCCACTGGGCCATAGCTTTCCAAAAGTGGGAACACTACGGTGAATTCTTCCGCCGGATAGTAAAGTGGCTTGCAAAAGCGGTTTAAGATTTTAATACCTTTATAACAATTTCCTTGCTTTTTTGGCACAAACTTTAGTTTGCAGGAAAATATCTTTAAAATCAAGAATGTGGCTTGTCCACATTAGGGATACTTAATACCTGCAAAGGGGATAACTTATGAAAGATAAAATCGGAATAGGCATTATTGGTGCAGGATTTATGGGAATGCTTCATGCGCGTACATTTGCGCAGCTGCCCGACGCCCATATTGCTGCAGTAAGTGATCCTGTACTTAAAAAGCCCCCTGAAATACCCGGATTACCAAAGCCTTTAGACTACTATACCGACCATAAATCGCTGCTGGAAAGGCGGGATGTCGACGCAGTAGTTGTTGCAACTCCTGAAAACCTCCACAGGGATATTGTAGTCGACTCAGCTTCTGCTGGCAAACACGTTCTTTTAGAAAAACCGATCGCACTTACCATAAATGACGCTGATGCAATAATAGATGAAGCTTCCAAACATAATGTCAAACTGATGATGGGACACTTACTGCGGTTCGATACCAGATATGCTCAAATTAAGGCTGCTGTTGAAGAAAAAACTATTGGAAAACCTCTTGTTTGTTACGCGCGTAGAAACGCCCCTATTCAGGAAGCACGCCGCTTAGGAGGACGTGTGGAGGTTGAAGACTATATTTCCGTTCACGACATTGACCAGGCATTCTGGTATTTCAACGATAGGGCTGTTAAAGTAAGCGCGGAGATCGTAGAAGGAGCGGTGATGAAAGAGCTCGGAGTGCACGATTTCATCTGGATCACAATCCGTTTCAAAAACGGCGGCCTGGCTATTATTGAAACAGGCTGGGGGCTTTCGGAGGGTATGGTGAAGTGGCAGAGACCTGCATCCTGGGGCGGTTTTGGGGATGTCTGCCTCGAGCTTATCGGGGAAAAGGGCTCTCTCTACCTGGATTACCGCCCGATGACCCTTTCTGCAGTGGATGATGAAGGCTGGAAGTTTCCCGATACCCTGCACTGGCCTTTGCTTCATGGAGAAATTGTGGGCGATGTCCTCGAAGAAGATCGTTACTTTCTTAGAGTAATACGGGGGGAAAAAGAAATAATAACCACCGGTGAAGATGGGAAAAATGCGCTTGAGGTTGTCCTGGCAGCCAAACAATCCTATAAAGAGGGGAAACCCATCAAATTATAGGCTCAAGTTCTCAATACAATAATCAGAAAATAATCAGCAATCAATCCTCAGGCAATTCTTGGTTTACATAATATCTCGCAAATTTTAAAATCCTTTATCTTCCGTGCATAAGCAGGCCTGGCTACAATTGCCGTATCCGCTCCTTCGTCAGTCCCTCCAACCGCGATAATCTCGCAACCGGGAGAAATTACTCCTGTTTCCATTACCATAATCGAAATTTCAACAGCTACCTTCAGGCCCTGGGAAAACAGTCTTAAAGTGTTTGAAATGATATTACCGGGTGTAATTTCACCGTACAATCCTTCTGTAACCCCATCGGCAAGAGCATGCAGGCTGGTGATGACTTTAATGCCGGCTTCTTCTAATTTGCTTCGTTCTTCCTGTGACATTTTCCATCCCTCATCATCAAAAGTTGGAGAAATACTCACTGCTATCAACTCTATACCGGTATCAGTAAAAATTTCTGCAGCACGAAGTGCAGAGTAACCGTGAGTGGACGCCACAACGACATTCTTAATGCCAGGCTCCTGGGCCCTAATTTTTGCGATATTCAGTGTATCCACAGTATTAACTTTTCCACTTCTTTCAAAATAAGTTATGTTTCCTTTCATTAGATTAGCGCCTCCATAAATTAAGTATTGTACAGCAGTAAAAGACCACCTGCAAAGCAGGTGGCTTTTTCCAAGCCAAAAGGCTTTTAAAGGCATAGCCTTTGAATTAATCTTTTAATAAATATTATAGACCACCTCCAAAGGAGGTGGCTTGCTTTTGGCAGTGATACTCATATTTTTACAGGGTATGCTCCAAACCTCTTATAAGCGCTGTAAAATGCCCGTATATTCTCCATAGGTGTTGTGGGCTGAACATTATGGGAGGAACACAGGATATACCCGCCTCCGGGAGCAAGCTGTTTGAGTCTTAACCGTACTTCCTCTTCGACATCCTGTGGACTTCCAAAAGGCAGGACTTTTTGATCATCCACCCCGCCCCAGAAAGAAATACTTTTACCATACCTTCGCTTGAGACGTTCCGGATCCATTGCAAGCGGCTGTACAGGGTTTAAAATGTCCACACCCACCTCAATAAGGTCGTCAATTATCGGCTCCGCGTAACCGCATATATGCGCGGCAATTTTGAGATCAGAACTGGCATTTTTATATTCCTGAAATAGTGCAGCGTAGCGGGGTTTTACAAACTCTCTCCAGAGCCCGGGTGAAATCAGCATCCTGTCCTGTGTTCCAACATCATCACCGGCAAGAAGCATGTCACATCCCATATCTATCATCTTTAACCCGGCTTTCAGGTGGAAATTCATTACCAGGTCCATTAACTGGTTTGCGTAATCTTTATTGACAATTAGATCCTGTAAAAACTGCATCATCCCTCTTAAATACCACGGCCCTTCAAAAACTGAGCCTAATATTCCTCCCACAACACAGTGAGTTTTACCGAACCTTTCAATCAAATCTGAAAGCTCTTCATACTGCCCGGGTATTTCAGGATCGGGAGGTTTATAAGACAGAAGCTTTTTATCATCACCTGCCAGTGGATGAGATGCAATCTCTGTATAGTGCCCCCTCCCGTCCGCAAACTCAACCTGCCGCCATGTGATACCCCAGGGTCCTACATATTCTAATTCTTCAGACATGTAAAAGGATGCAACGATCCCCGCGATTGACATAAGGCAGTCGTGACCTAATTTGACACGCATATCAAAAGGATCATCTGTACCTGTTTCCTGCATTAATACTTCTTCTACTTCGGGAGTAACCCATAGATCGACAGGCACACGGTCCGGTTCTTCGTGTGATAGAGCAACAGCTACCCTTTCCTTTGCGGTCATATGATTTTCTCCATTTCCAGGCACAACCGGTCATTCAAGATCGGTAACAAACTGTTCATACTGCATATCCAGCAGAGATCCAGCCTCCTCATCCACAATCAGAATGGCCTTCCTGTGCATTTGCACTATACTTGCCGGGACCATTGCTGTAATCGGTCCTTCTGCAGTCATCTTAATGGCTTCAGCTTTTTGTTTGCCACTTGCAAGCAGCAAAACTATTCGAGACTCCAGTATTGTTCCAACACCCATAGTAATCGCATATTTTGGTACTTGATCAATATCATTATTAAAGAACCGGGCATTATCCTCTCTTGTTTTTTGGGTCAGTGTTTTAATTCTTGTTCTCGCGCCCAGTGATGAACCGGGTTCATTGAAACCAATGTGGCCGTTTGCGCCGATACCCAGAAGCTGAAGGTCCATTCCCCCGGCCTTTCTGGTCTGCTCCTCGTACCAGTCACAGTACTTGTGGATTCTATTAATATCACTCACATCTACCATGCTGGACGGGATGTGAATGAACCGTTCATCCAGATTTATATGCTTGAATAAGTTATCATGCATGAAATAATGATAGCTTTGCTGATGGGAAGGAGCAAGACCTATATACTCATCCAGATTAAATGTCGTTACCTTTGAAAAATCAAGACCCTCTTCTTTATACATACGAATGAGCTCTTTATATACTCCTAAAGGTGTACTGCCTGTTGCCAGGCCCAGAGTACATGAAGGTTTTTCTCGAACTATTTCAGAAATAACCCGTGCTGCTTCTTTGGTCATTTCGTCGTAATTTTTTTTAACTACTATAAGCATGTTTCACCTCGAAATTTATTGTTTTGATTAAAAATCAGCATTAGCCGTATCAGTCTTGTGCCAGGATTAAAGATTTGACTCCCTATTATTTGCACGCTTATATAAGTCGGGAAAATGCAATTTAACCTGATCTTCCAGCTCTTTATTAGAAATCGCCGTAAGCCGCTCTTCTTTTTCATATTGATCCATGACCCAGCGCTGAATCTTTGCAACCTTCATTAAGGTTAACCGCTCTTCCCCCTTTAATCCCAGAAAGTCATTTACCCATATTGCTACTCCATCAGTACCGGATTTGTCGGTGATGGCAACTTTAGGCGGCCGGTTCAACAGTTTAGCCGTATCAAAGATATTATAAATTTCTTCGTCCCTTCGCAGTCCTTCTGCGTGTATACCTGCTCTCGTGGTATTAAAATCACGGCCTACAAAAGGATAATTAAAAGGAATGGCTGCATCAATTTCCTTTTGATAATACTCTGCCAGTTGGGTCATTACTGCCAAATCTACACCCATCAGTTCCTCTTTGAGAGATATGAGCTCAATAAGGGCACCTTCAAGGGGCGGATTACCGGTGCGCTCTCCAAAACCGAAAAGTGTCGTATTTACTGCATTTACCCCGTAAATCCAGGCACACGCACCGTTAATGTGCACTTTGTGGAAATCGTTATGTCCGTGCCATTCAAGCCTGTCTTCAGAAATACCGCATTCCTCTTTCATTCTCCAGATGAGCTTAGGAATCGATCTCGGCTCGGCGGCATTGGGGAAAGACATACCGAAACCCATTGTATCACACAGACGAATTTTAACTTTCAAATGCTCCGGCTGATTTTCGGTGAGTTTTTCCAATCTCTGCACAAAAGGTACAACAAACCCTTTAACATCCGCACGGGTTACATCCTCCAGATGGCAGCGCGCTCGGATACCCGCTTCCAGGGCAGCTTCAACTACACTTAGATATTCCTCCATCGCCTCCCTTCGGGTTTGCTTCTGTTTATTAAAGATATGATAGTCAGAACAGGAAGTAAGCATCCCGGTTTCTTTAAGCCCCATCTCTTTCACGAGCCGGAAATCCACTTTGTTTGCCCTGATCCAGCCGGTAATCTCCGGAAATCTCAATCCCAGATTTCTGCAGGCATCAACCGCCTCACGATCTTTTTTTGTATACAGGAAAAATTCAGTCTGCCGGATTACGCCGTTACTTCCTCCAAGCCTTGAGAGCATCTTAAAAATATTTACCATCTGCTCTTTAGAATAGGGAGGCAGGGACTGCTGGCCATCTCTAAAAGTGGTATCAGTAATATGAATATCACGATCAATAACGGAACGGGGATCAAACTCAACTTCCTTTCCATCGATGGTCTCTTTTATATTACCTTCAAACTTTATAATAGGGGGTAAATAGTATGGAAAGATGTCTTTAATAAGATTCGGCTCTGAAACATCACTTAAGTGGTACAATTTCATTTTATTCTCCCATTTCCGAAACTTGAAATTCATCCTTCTTAATTCGACAGAAGTTTCTTAAAAAAATCAATTGCGCCGCCCACCGTCCGGACCTTAAGTGCTTCTTCCTCATTAACATCAATATCAAACTCTTCTTCAAAAGCCGCAACCAGTTCAATTGACTTCAGTGAATCTGCCCCGAGATCATTTGCAAAATGGTGCTCATATTTAATCTGCTCAGGCTTTTTTCCCAGTTCCCGGGCCGTGACTGAAATAATTCTTTTACCAATTTCCTCCCCTTCCATAATTAAATCCTTACATTTTAATATTCTGTTTGAAATCTCGAATTCACACTTTAAAACAATTTAATAAAAAATTGTGTTTTACTTAAGAGAATCTTTTAAAAAGTTTTTCAAATTTTTCCGCACGCAGCTTAATCCGCTCCTTTTCCTGCACTAATTTTTCAATTACAGGATGGGTGTCAAAGGTTCCGCGTGTGGCCGTGAAATCCTTCAACTTACTTTCATCATCCAGACCAAGACCGTAGCCAATCATGGAATTATTAGAAAACTCACTCTTTGTGTTTTCAAGGATCAATGAATTTAATGAAGTGGCTGCGTTTTCCCATTTTTTAACCAGACCTATTATGTTTTTAAAGCTGATCCTTTCAGGAGAAAGTTCATACTCCTGTTCAGCAGCAAAGCACACGTAAGCCCACTCATCATCCCGGTATGCCGCATGGACTTTATTAAGACTAACTATCAGTTCAGCAATAGTTGAAATTCGTCCATTTACAACATCCTGCATTATGCTGTCAATTTTCTCCGATAATGCTAAAAGCCCGCCTATATCGACCCATTTTTCCGGATTGGCTATCTGATTATTGGTTTGTAAATACCGGTAGATATCGGCCCGGGATTTTGCGGAATTAATATTTTTCTCGATTGCCGTCATAATCCGGTCGATTAAATATCTATCTATAGACAGTGTATAATATCTTACACCCTTTTTTAAAAGCAACCTCCTGATTTGAATACCGCCATAATATACCCTTTCTTCCTCGCGCGGTGTTTTTTCATAAAGCTCCTTTAAGACTGCCCTGCCCCTCCGCATTTTTTCAATTGTATAAGGGGAAAAAACATCGAAAATAATAGAATCCCGTTTTTGAGGAGCTTTCCGCCGGTCTCTTACAGGCCATTTTGTATCGTCGCGGACAGTCCCAATTGAAAACAAATTAAATCCGGGCATCAGAATCGACTTCCCATTTTCTTCTAATAAATAGGAAAAGGGGAACTCAGGTATATTGATGTTCGACATATGCTTGCCTATTGTCACGCTAAAAGCAGGTATGTGGCTTTCCAGCATAAGGGATGCGAATGATCCGGTTTTACACCCCCTTTCCATAATACCCTGATGTACCGGACCGAGCTTATACATATGATTACTCTGGTTAGTTCCGCTCCCCCCGTTGAAAAAGGATATCATGCATGCAATAAGCAGGGTGGATTTGTGATGCGTCACCGAATAGGGTCCTGCAAAAACAGAGCACACCTCAGAATGAAAGCCCTCACTGTTTGCAAAAAATATTGAATGTTCTGCTGATAATTGTTTTCTGATTTGACATCCCTGGCCTACAAATACATATTCGAGGGTAGCGTTGCCTTCAACAACCGCTCCCTCAGATATGATGAAATCCCTGATTATAACACCGGATCCAATAACGGTAGGATGTTCCGGACAGCTGAGAATCGTTCCATTATGTAATTCCAGAGCTCCATGCAGGGTTGCGCTGGGCCCCACACTCACGCTTTTTATTGTGCCACAGCTTCGAATCCGGGCATCCCTACCTATTCTCCCCTTATCGGATCTCTGCTGGTCAATATAGTTCTTAATGAGCCGATCCAATTTCTCCTGAAAAGCTTGATCATGTTTGTACATTGCCTGTAAATAGGCTATCTGGGCATTCAAATCTTTAAATAAAGTAAGATTGCGTCCTGCGGTTTCGTTGAGTACATTGAGCTGAACACCATCGCCAAACTGTGTTCCTTTTTCTGTTATCAGGAT
>JAUVYC010000173.1 GCA_030603285.1 Spirochaetota bacterium | reverse complement strand
CCCCTGTTTCCTCTTTTCTCAATAACTTAAAAAACCTGCTTGAGGAACCCGAGGTAGCTGAATCTTTTCTAAAGCTGATAGGTAAATCAAAAGACAGTTTTAAAACGGATAATCTTAAGGAGTGGATAGCTAAACATCCTCCAGAAGCTTATATGTACGGCATGCGGTTAATGAAAAATCTGGGACTTAAAACCCCTGAAGCCCTGGTTGAAGAAAGGCATGAGACTTTTGACCGGGTGATATCCGAAGTAAAGAAAGCACGGTTTGACGGCCTTTTTTTGCTTATTGATGAGCTCTCCGAATTTTTCCGCTCCAAGCCCACTCCCCAGGCATTAAATGAGGATGCTCGTACTCTTCAGTTGTTAGGAGAGCTTACAGCAGATGAGCCGTTATGGATTATTGCCGCAGTTCAGGAAAGCATCGAGCGCACCGGTGATATCTCACAGGTAACATTCCGAAAGATAAAAGACAGATTCCCGGTAAAACTAACCCTTTCGACAGTACATATTCGCTCACTCATATCCCAGCGTCTTGTAAAACACAAACCCGGGGCTGATGATGAGATATACCGCATTTATGAAGCCTATAAAAGGCAATTTTCAACTTTCTCCTGGACGTACGATGGCTTCAGGCAGACATACCCTGTTCATCCTGTAACCATTTCCATCCTTGATGGGCTTGGTGAACTCTTTTCAGAGCACCGCGGAATAGTTGATTTTATTTACTTTCGCATAGCAGGAGATAAAAGGCGGAATATCCAGGGAATTCTTAACAAGCCTGCTTCGGAGATACTGGCTCCGGACAGCATTTATGACCATTTTGAATTGAGACTTGGAGAGTTTTCGGCATTCAATGTATATCCGCGCCATATCATTCCCCATCTTAATGAGGTTATTGAGGACGTAATAGAAGATGAAGATGACCGGGTTCTGGCTCAAAGGCTGATAAAAATTCTTGTCCTCTATAAAATACATCCCACAGCGGATACTCCCCCGGTAGGCCAACTTGCTGAAATAGCAGCCTGCGCTTTAGATTTTCATATGCCCGGGTTTAATGTTCAATATATAGCCGAGGCTTTGCTTGATCCAATCGTTGAATCAAGCCGCTTTCTGATAAAGCGGCCCTCTGAATCCGGTAATACTTTGGATGCAGTGTACTCGATTATTACCGAGGATGATCCCACAAAAACTTTGAAGCTGCGAATAGATCGTACTGCTCAAGATCTGAGTTCGGAGGACTCAAGGCTTTTATCTGAGCCTTTTTCCGGTATCCCTGAATCAGAATCATGGCCTGGTGGTTCTTTAATGGAAAAAGGTGTCCTGCGTCAGATAACCTGGCATTTCAGTACCCGAAAAATACTTATTCGTTTTCTACATGAAAACGATTCACCCGATCATTTAGCCTATGAGATTTCTTCAGGAGGGTATGATTTCGCTGTAATAATGACATTCGGGGAAAGGGAATACAGCGCTGATCATACAGCCGTATGGCAGATTCCTTTTCCACAAATGAAGGCCCCGCTTGCCAGGCTTTTTAAAGAATTTTTAGCGACAAAGTTGGTTGCCTCAGAGCTAAAACCCTCAAACCCTGCCGATGCCCCTCTTATACAACCGGTAAAAGATAGACTGGAACGTCTTAAACCGGCTGTTCACCAGGCAGCGCTCGATGCCTTTTATTCAGGGAATTTTACTAACAAGCAGATTCTGGTTGAACCGGTAGTGCGCCAGCTTAAGCGCTTTGATCGCCTTTTGGAGGCTGCAGGTGAGGTTATCCTGGATGACAGGTATTCGAAATTTAGAGAAATCGCGCCCAGAAGGGTTCATCCCTCACCCCGGTTGTACCAGCGATTGCTCGATGAGTTTGTAACTCCCGGGAGCATACTGCTTCGGGAAGCTCAAGCTAAGGGTCTGGGTGAGGCAATAGACGGCCTTGCAGTGCCTTTAGGACTTGTTGAGCTTAAAGGGGGTTCATACATTTTTTCACCCGACATAACCCAGCATATTTTCCTTTCCTGCTTTTTTCGTTTGCTTCCCCCGGCAGGTTCCGCATCCATAACAGAGATTGCGCTTACGCTTCAAACCGGCGTTTATGGGCTTCCAAAGGACACATTTTTATTTCTTATATCTTCTCTTGCGTGCAGCGGTTTTATTACTCTGCTAAAAAATGGCCGAACAATCCCTATTGATTTTTTAAACTTTATGTCGGCAGAGAAGGCAGATGAGGTTGCCCCGGGAGAGCTCATAAACCAAAATGATAGAGAAACACTGAAAAAAGAATGCTCTTTTTTGGCTCCACCATCGGTCTGGGAATCATTTGGCTTACGACAGCAGCGTGAGGCCTGGAAAACCGTAATAAAGTTTAAAGAAACAGCATCAATACTGGCTGCAGAAATCCGGTATCAGCTTTCTCAGGTGGTTGAGTTTTCAGCATTTAATGTATTTAATCTTTCGGCAATTGAGCAAAAACTTAATTCCCTTGCCAGTCTGGCAGATGAGATTAAAACCTCTTATTCAGCGAAGGAAGGCCTGGAAAGGTTCTTAAGAACATGGCGGGGAACCGGACTTGAAAATGAGGATATTCAGTTTATAAAGAAACTCAGAGCTTTTCTCTTACAAAACACCGAGCAGTTTGTGTTTATTCATCATTATATTCACCATTCAGCCGTAAAGGAAGCAGCAAGGCAGGATAGTAAAATTGAAGAGCTTCGTAAAACAGTACTTTCGTTATTTGAAAAACCGGAGATGTTTATTGCCGGGGATGAGGGAAAACAGTTAAACTCACAGTTTTCCCATTTCAGGGAGTATTATATTAGCTTTTACTCAAGAAAGCATGCCGAGTACTACAGGTCCTTCCAAAAGCCTTCATTATCAAAATTTGCCCTAAGGGCCGCTGCAGCTTTAGAACAGCTGGCAGCTATTGAAGCTCTGGACAGACCTCCCGGGTTGGAGCAGTTTTTAAGGGAGATTAAGTCCACCGGGATAGAACAATGTAATAGGAAAATCTCAGAAGAATTAATCCGCACACCAGTCTGCACCTGCGGATATAAACCGGGAGATATGCCTGAACAAAGAGAACAGGTAGAGCCCGAGGGGGTAATCAATAGATTTTTTATGGAATATGTTGATATAATAAATAATCCAAAGGTGCTGGAATCAATTACAGCTCGAGCATATGCGATTCATGATTCTGAACCTGAAAATTCAAATCGGCTAAAACAGATCAGTAAAATTGTAAAAGAAGATAAGCTGACCTCAGCTCATTTACTCAATATCATTGATGAGCAGACAACCTTACAATTGTCACGGGCCTTAGCCGGTAAGGTTCAGGTCCAGTATAAAAAATTAAGCAAGCTTGTATCTCGCCTTGCCGGAAGAAGGCTTACACAGGGGCAGGTTCGAAAGATCGTCAATGAATGGGCCTCTTCGGATGATGAGAATACACTGCTGGCTATTGAAGAAGATATTGAGCCCGGGCATGTTCAGGCTCCCCTTCCCGGTCCTCTGGAATGGTGGCCTCTTCTCCATGGGGGGCTCTTTAGCAGGGAGTTTCAACAGGAAAAATTGCGGCCGGAGGAAACCGAAAAAATCGAAAATAGACTTGAAAAGCAGTTTCCATCTATCAGACTTAAAGAGACTTTGCAGTTTACTGATACAGAATCACTTTTACGATTCATTACTAAGGAAAGATACCACAGCCGGGCTGTACAGGAAGCCTGGCGTCTGCTTGCAGAACGAATCCTCACAGGGTCCAGTTGGCCCAGCGAAATTGATATTCACTCCTCTCACGCTGATCATGACAGGGCTGAGAAAATACAAAAACACCTTGGAACAGTAAAAATGATTTCGGAAAGGCTGCATCAGCAGTATCCTGAACGTCTTACCATGAGGATTTTTACCGAAGAGCTGATGTTTGATGAATGGACAACAAGTGAATTACAGTTGGTTGCTGAAAAGGCAATACAGGAAGTGTCCGATCTGGGTGAAGACTGGCTTTCAAAATTATCAGAAGTTTCATCTATTTTTTTAGATGATAATCCTGTTGTAGTTATTGTTGATGGAGCGGCACCGGATGTATGGCTCGAATCAATCAAAGGAGTTGAGTCTTTTAAAGATGATGTGCCTCGATCCTGGGCAAGACTTGAGGTGAAACCTGATACAGTAGATTCTATTGCCGGGCTCTTTGGTTTTAACAACGACCCTGTAGAAGAGTTCTCAACCAGGAACATTGTATATCACAATTTAAAAGGAAATGAAGAGCACACCATTATAGATCATGTTTTACCCATCCAGCCAGATAAACCTGTGGTTATTCGCCTGGGAATAATTGACCGGGGCGCACATGCCGGGGGAATGCGTTTATCGGATATGACCGGAATCTTGAAAAATATACTTGAATCAGACCTGCCTCAATTGCTCGATGCATGCAGGCAGTTGAATCGGCGTTTGATTCTTACAACGGATCACGGTCTTTCTCTAACTGCAAAGGGACTTTTGCATGGAAAAGGCGGTGTATATGAGCGCTGCATTTTTCGAGCTGAGTGGTCCATAGTCCGATAAAAAGCATAAGCATCATAAAGGGTGATATTTAAACCGATTAAAGGAAATATTATCACGGTTTATCAAGAGAGAAGAAAGGGAGAAGAGCCTTTAAATCATGGCAGGACCGACTAATAATTATGAAGTGAGCCTTTTTAATTGAATTATTACTATAAATGCAATCTGCATGTATATTGCATTTTTATCATTAGTATGTTATATTTAATATAATAAGTCTATATGAAGGAGTACATAAATGCCCATATTACAGGTACGAGATTTGCCGGAACAGATATATCAGAAACTCAAAGAGCAAGCAATTAAGGAACAGAGAAGTATTACTCAACAGGCAATAATCACACTTGCAAAAGGACTTGAAATAGAACTGAATTCTGTAAACAAAAGGAAGAGACTTCTTTCCATTATCAAAGAAGAGGCTAATTTATACAGTGAATATGAACTAAGCAATCCAGTAGATCTTATAAGGGAAGATAGAAATAGATGATAGCGATTTTGGATGTTAGTACCTTAATCCTGATTTTCTTGCACAAACGGCAAGAAAATCTTTATAATCATGAATGTGGCTTGTCCACATTAGCGCAGCAGTTGAATTAATTTTAAATCAATCCTCAGCAAGACATATTAACGCGATACTATCTAAAGCTAACGTTGTGATGGCTCCGGATTTATACATTGCAGAAGTGACAAATGTGTTTTGGAAGTACAATCAATACGAAGAATTGCCAGAAGATATTTGTGAACAATCGATAGAAAAAGCTTTAGAGTTAATTGACGAATTTGTAGAGTCAAGAACTCTATATAAGGAAGCATTTTCTCTCTCCTGTATGGCGAAGCATCCGGTGTATGATATGTTGTACCTTGTGCTAACAAGACGTACAAGCGGCATTTTTCTTACAGCAGACAAAAACCTTGGTAAACTTGCCTCGAAATACTCAATAAAGCTCAAATGAGCTTTTTGGGTAAAAAGCGTCAACGTCTACAGTCTGCGTAACATAAGATATATACTGTTATCTCTCTACTTTCGAGGTCATTGTGCCTAAAACGCCGGCAAGATTATCCAATACTGAAGAGTCAGAAAAGTGAATCGTCATCTTTAAACTGCCATCTTCATTTTTTTCCATACACTCGGAAAGAAGTGTCTTAAACTTATCAACATTATCTTTGTTCTGGTCCCTGTCAGAACCTAGCAGTTCTCCAATGAAAGAAAATGCCGCACTCATCAGCTGGCCACCGGCCCTGGCAACACTTTCTTTATGTGCCCGTTTTACAGCCTCCCTTTCCATTTCTTTCTTTTGACTTTCATCAATTGCGGCATCCGGTTCCGTTCCCAGAAGCACTTCCAGTCGCCGTTTTAACTCTTCCATGCTGCTGGTAAAGGATACTTCGTTAACCTTTGATTTTACATCAAGCGAAGCTAGAGCTAATTCATGTTTGGCAGAAAGGGTATTCAGCAGGCTT
>JAUVYC010000232.1 GCA_030603285.1 Spirochaetota bacterium | reverse complement strand
TTATTGGAGATTATTGGTGAGGCTGCCGTCGGTGTATCTTCAGAGTTCAGAGAGAAAAATCCTCAAATTCCTTGGAGTGGTATTGTTGGGATGAGTAACCGGCTTATCCACGGCTACTATGACATAAACTTAGATATTGTCTGGAAGACCGTTAAAGAAGATATTCCTCCTCTAAAAGCTGAACTCGAAAAAATCATTGAGCACGAGGGATGCCTGTGAAGCTGTTCTCTCATGAAACGATGAGCATAAAGTTAAAGTCATTGACATTCGAGAGGGGTGTAACAGCAGATAACAGAGCGTATCTGGCTACGTGCCTTCGGCACTTCGCCCAAATCCTGCTTCTAAGGACTTCAGATACGCTCGTTCCGATATGAAATTTATTTTTGACTGTTTTTTTGAAGATTTGAAAGGCATACCAATGTGAAAAAATTATTAACTTTTTTTTATTTATTACTGTAGTCTGTATCTCATTAATTTTACCAATGACTAATCTTGAATTTTATCAAAAAATAGTTTTAACAATTATAACGTGGATAATTGGAGTTTACCTCTATTACAGGAATTTAAATTTATTTGTGCCAACATTATTTTTTATTATAAACACAGTATTATCCCCAGTTTCATTATATTTTATGAAAATATTATCAATAAATATTCACCAGATTTATTTTTTTTATCAATATCAGTCTATTTATTGATTGTATTGAAAGTAAACAAATTTAAATCTAAAATTGCCTGGTTGAATTGGGGCAAATTTATCTCGGATAGGGTAAACCACTGGCTGCCGTCAAAACCCGTTTTAAAGCATTATCTTTCTTTTTTTGATCCCTCACACGACATCAGCTCGAGGTTTTTAGCAGCATTGAGAAACAGCCTTATCATTGCTGAATTGGGCAGTCAATATATTCACGATTTTACCCAGATATCTGCAGCAGGTGTTATTGCATGTATCCCGCCTTTTATTTTAGTTCTCATTTTCCAGAAATTCATTGTTTCTGGCCTGACCATGGGCGATGTTAAAGAATAGGGCTGTTTTTTTGCAAATCAGCAACAATCATGTTATTCTTTATTAGCCGAACCTGCTGTGGTGCAGCACCCAGAGCATGATGAAAATATGCTTTTACACTTGTAATCTGGTGTATTAGATTGGCACCGTTATTAGTTTTACTCCAACAATGTCCTTATGTTAAATCGTTTTTTAATGTAGGGGTAATTCATGAATTACCCCTAATGTGGACAAGCCACATTCAAGATTATAAAGATTTTCTTGCAAACTAAAGTTTGTGCCTATTGTGCAAGAAAATCAGGATTAAGGTACTCAAGAAGAAGTTTCGGAGGAAGAGGTTCGATCATACATAAAGAAAGTACAACAAACTCAGACAATAGAATCACTTGAGGAAGTCACCTCAGAATTTCCTTGGAATTTTTTGTCCACAGAGCAAAGGGAGAAACTTGAGAATGAAATAAAGAGAAAAAGGGATGAATTAGGTGATATTCCTCCATTACCACCGAAAGAAATATATCAAAAGATTATTCTCAAATTGAATGTTCCTACGGGTAAATTATCGGATATTGCGAGGATGATACCTTACATTAAAAGTAAGTTTAATCAAGTGAAAGTAAAAGTTGAAATATCGGCTCAGGATGGGGAGATCGTAATTTCGGATTATGAAGATAAAATTGAGGAGGCGATTAATCAATCAGATGCCAGTGTTGAGGAAAAAAGTCGAATAATTTGGAGTAAAAGATATAAAAAATAAACCTGGATGAAATAGGATGATTTTATACTGGCATTGATTTTTTCAAGAACAGAGGCTGCTGAAACGCTTCCCCTTTTCA
The DNA here is from genome assembly GCA_030603285.1 of Spirochaetota bacterium. GTDB lineage: Bacteria > Spirochaetota > B62-G9 > B62-G9 > DRHN01 > JAUVYC01. The sequence goes on along the minus strand of JAUVYC010000232.1, from coordinate 2,846 downwards.
TTGCTGAATTGGGCAGTCAATATATTCACGATTTTACACAAATATCTGCAGCAGGTATTATTGCATGTATCCCGCCTTTTATATTAGTTCTCATTTTCCAAAAATTCATTGTTTACGGCCTGACCATGGGCGGAGTTAAAGGATAGGCATGAAAAATAATATTGACTTTCAAGCAGTCTTGTATTACATTTATTGTACAACTTATCCAGGAAAAGTGAGAGCTATCGATTGAAAACATTAAATATTTCAGATGTCCGCAAGATTTTACCTGAACTGCTAAAAGAAATTCAAATCACTCATGAAACTGTTACAATAACCCGATACGGGAAACCAATCGTTAACATTGTTCCTTATGAAGATAGAAGCGTTGGTGATAAAAATTATCCGCTGAGAAACCTACCGATTCTGCTATCTGAAGATTTTGATGAACCCCTACCGGAATTATGGGATGCTGAAAAAGAATGATTATTCTTGATACACAATCATGGTTATGGTGGATGCATGATCCTTTAAAACTTTCAAAAGAAGCATTTCAATCAATTAATGATGCAGAAGCCTCAGATGGAATGAGGGTATCATCCATATCAGTCTGGGAAATTGCAGTAAAAATAGAATTAGGGAAACTTGAATTGCCATTGGAAATAAATGAGTGGTATCAACGAGCATCAACATACCCAAACATTGTCATTGAGCCTCTGTTACCTGTTGATGCAATTGCCAGTACTCAGCTTCCAGGCAGCTTTCACAGGGATCCTGCCGACCGAATGATTGTTGCCTTGGCAAGACGATATGGAGTCCCACTGGTTACATCCGATGTTAAAATACGTAAATACAAACATGTAAAGACGGTATGGTAATGGTTTCCTATATGTTAAATAAGAATAAACCCGGCCTGTATTTACTACGTATGTACCTTATCTAATACCTATGCCTTGTTTGCTGATATCTCAAAAATGATCTTCTCGATTATCAATGAATACTATAATGAATCATCCAAAACCGCTCTGAAAACAGGAGCAATCATTTCCTAATTTTTCTCTATCTTCAAACTTCAGCTTTTTGCCAGAACTTTTTCTGATTTTCTATTTTTTTTGCTAAACAGTAAAAATCATGTTATTCTTTATTAGCTTATCACAAAATATGTGAATAAAATAGTCGATTCTTATTGATTTCCGTAGGTTTTCTATGGAGGATGATTATAACTTTCACTACCAATTTATGGTTTGGAGGACAAAATATGATTAAAGAAGGAATAGTTATAGAAGGTCCATTCTGGCCAGAACCTATAGAACTAAAGAAAGTCGAGGAGTTTGGAGATCGTATTCATATCATAGGAGCAACTATTTATTCCAACATACATATAGACCAATTAATAATAAAAGAAGAAATTGAAAGACTAAAAATAAAGGAGTTTGTTTTAGATTTCACCGCTCCTGGGAGTGAGGCATTTTTACCCATTGAGGCAGAGCGTTATAAGTTTGCATCGCTTTTTGACCCTCTTTTAGCAATGAACACTTCCAAGATAGATCCTTTGCCTTTCCAAATAGAAGCAATCTATGGCTACATTTTAAAACTTCCCCGTATAAGATTTCTCATTGCAGATGACCCTGGTGCAGGTAAAACTATCATGACAGGGCTGATCATCAAAGAATTGAAATTACGGGGTGTTGTAAATAAGATTCTAATAGTTGTTCCAGGTCTAGTGATATGGTAAGTAATGAGGCGATAGAAATGATCGGTATGGAGATAGCAATGGAATACGAAAGAACTCAAGAAAGAGAGCCAGAGGATGTTTCAAAGGAAAACCCTGGATTTGACATAAGATCAAAAGGGGATGGCGGTACAAGGTATATAGAGGTTAAGGCGAGAAAGGATGAAGGTCAGGTTGCCTTGACTTTAAATGAATGGTTTAAAGCATAGAGGTTTAAGGAGCAGTACTGGCTTTATGTAGTTGCTAATGCTGCCGCAGCTCCAACCCTTTACATAATCAACGATCCTGTCGAAAATCTCAATGTTATGGAGAAAATAGAGGTTGTGAGGTTTGTAGTTCCTTTAGAGGAGTGGAAGAATAAAGGGATAAGGGTATGATTGAAAAAACAGAATGGAGTGGTAAAGAAGTATTTGAAATCAACAGGGTAAAATATGGATTTTAAACATGTCTGCCGCATGCCTGTTACGTTCGCGACGCAGGCAGGTGCTTCCGGCACAGGCAGGAAGGAGATAGGAGAACTATGAATAAAACGGAATTATTAGAAATTATACGAAATGGTGAGAGTTCTGGGGTCGAGTTCAAGCGTGATGATATTCCTATTCAGGATCTTGCACGAGAAATTGTGGCCTTTGCCAATTATCAAGGTGGCATGATACTTCTTGGGGTTGAAGACGACGGGAAGATATCTGGCATTAAGCGTAAAAACATTGAGGAATGGGTCATGGAAGCCTGTAGAACTAAGGTTGATCCGGAGATCATTCCCTATTATGAAGCTGTGGTTATTGAGAAAGATAAAAGGGTTGCGATAGTCAGGATAAGCTCTGGTAATGTCAAACCTTATGCCATGCTCCACCATGGGCACCGATACTACTATTTACGAGCAGGAAGTACGGTCCGCGAAGCCGGAAGAGAGGAACTGCTTCGTCTGTTCCAGTCTTCTTGAAGAGTAAGCGTTGATCTTCAGCCAGTCCCCGGAGCGAACTTTGCTGTCCTTGACCAGAGGCGTTTGAGGCAATATTTTGAAGGTATCCTTGGACAGAGTATACCCAAACAAGATACTGAATGGTGTCATCTACTTGAGACAGTGGATCTCATGAAACAGGCGAATGGTATGTATATTCCGACAGTTGCTGGA
>JAUVYC010000045.1 GCA_030603285.1 Spirochaetota bacterium | reverse complement strand
AGGAGTGAAAAACCTGTCTGGTAACGGTTAAAGACCAGGCAAAAAAACCTGCCGAAGCTCCGTAGACGAGCACCGTAACCGCAGGCACCATCCTCGGTAAGGGGGTGCCCATAATCAACCTGCGGTCAGTAGGGAACATTGCGATATCTCAAATATATGCTACTTTTCTATTAAATTATACTGTGATCTAAAACTATGTCAAGAAAAATAGCAAAAGCCAACTCAGATTGCCAGATCCAGAGTTAAAGAGTTCGCACAGCTCAGGTTTCTGTTGTTTTTTAACTCCCATTCTGATATAATTTTTATCATTACACTAATGTGGACAAGCCACATTCTTGATTTTAAAGATATTTTCTTGCAAACTAAAGTTTGTGCCCAAAAAGCATGAAAATCAGTATTAAGGTACTGTGCATAAAAATAAAAGGTAAAAATTAATGTATTCACTAAACCGGGGGGATATTATTTGTGGTTGTAGATTATAAAACTAGTAATGATAAAACTTTATTGAACCACCTTTTTTCTTATTCATCGAGTCAGGAAAATATTAAATACATAATTTTTGTAATTATATCAGGATTTTCAGCTGGTTTTTTTGCCTGGTCAATAAGCATTGAAAAGGATCTTTTTTATGGCTTTATACTGAGAAATATTCTATCTCCTGAGGACAGGATGGAATTATTAGTTTTTCTTTTTACCGGTATTATGGCTGCACTTGGAGGATGGGTTCTTCTTTCGAATACCCTATATCAAAAAAGAAAGGAGCGACCTGAAACTTTATTGAACAGGACCTCATCCTGGATTTTTACAGGTGCGGTGCTGTGGTTTTTTCCTATTTTATCAATTCGGGCAATTGAAGTGTATTACCCCTTTCAGATTTTCTTCCTTTTACTGGGTATGTTGATCCTGGTGTCATATATTGTATTTGTTATAACCCGGCATATAAAGAGCTTTTCTGAATCAAATATTTCTAAGTGGAATTCAGACAGAATCGGCTTATTTTTAGTCATTCTGATCAGCACAGGATACGCCCTGTTTTTTACTGTTTATACAGTCTCTAGACACTATTCATTTCATTCCTTTTCTTTTGATCTGGGGTGGCAGAATCAAGTATTTTATACGCTCGTTCACAAAGGATGGCCCCGGGTCACCTTGTTCATAGACCTTGCCCACATGGGTAATCACTTCCAGCCTTTATACTATTTGCTGGCGCCGATCTACGCTCTTTTTCAGGATCCGGTCACCTTACTGGTACTGCAGGCTCTTTTTCTGGCCTCCAGCGCCGTTCCTCTTTATTTGATAGCGAAGAAGAGGCTAAAAAACGTATTTCTCTCGGTTATCATAAGCGCTGTTTTTTTATTATATCCAGCCTTACACGGGTTAAACACTTTCGATTTTCACGGGCTTGTATTGTTTATCCCTATTATAACCTTTATGCTTTATTTTCTGGAAACGGATCGAATGAAGCCTTTCTGGGTTTTTTTCGCTCTGGCACTGATAACGAGAGAAGATACCCCTGTAACACTGATAGGAGTGGGATTGTATATATTTTTAATAATGAAAAAACGGAAGTTGGGAGTGCTGGTAACTGCATCCAGTTTTATATATTTTTTTATTGTTCTTTTCACCATGAGCGCTTTAGGGGGTTTTGCTAATACAGAAAATTATACAGCCATTGCTTTAACCGAGTCTCAGGGTTTTAAAGGGGCTTTAATAACCCTTTTTACTAATCCCTTTTTTGCTTTCAAACATGTTTTTTTCAACTCAGATAAACTGGTGTACCTTTTTCAGATTTTCCTTCCTGTCCTTTTCCTTCCATTTTTTGCGCCAAAGAGGATGCTAATTGCATTGCCTGGATTCGCGATTATTCTATTATCGAGTCACGACCCCCAGTATTCCATCGATTTTCAGTATTCAGCACACATCATATCCCTGGTTTTTTACATGTCTATCTATGGAATTGAAAACATTCAGCGTAAATGGCCGCAGGTAAAAAACGTTGTCGTAGCAATTCCACTGTTGTCAGCCGGGATTTTTATGAATTATGAATACGGGCTGATACTTTCCAAGAGATTTCACGGAATCCCAAAGGCAACCGAACGTGAGAAAATTGCCTATTCTTTTTTTGAGGATATTCCCAGAAATGCATCATTGGTTACCAATTCAAGATTGTATCCCCATCTTTCAGGCAGAGAAGAGATAAATTTAATCTGCAGGATGGATGAAGATATAGAGTACATTCTGGCAGACCTGTATCCACCTTCGCCGGCTCTCGATCTGTGCGAAGCTGGATTAAGAAGTCACACGCTTGACAAAAGCGGTGTAAAAGCGATTGTTCTAAAACACCTAAAAAGAAGTGATTTCGGGGTTGTAAGATACAGTAACGGCTTTGTGTTACTGAAAAGGGGAAATGATACATCTAAGAACAGAAGCACAGGGAAAATAATTAACTCACTGGAATTTGAAACAGGGGGTAAAATTTACCATTACTTTAGCGATCCTGCCGGCTCTATTCCCGAGCCTTTCACTTCTGTATCTGACCTATTTATTAAGTTTTTGGAAAAGCACAGATCTGACACAATAATAATTTCAGTTAAAAATGACGCAAGAAAAAGGTTGACCTACACCAGTGGAGTATATTTGATGACCATCGGATCTAAGATTAATACTCTAAAGAAGGGCGGCTCTTATATTGCTATAATTCATAAAAACAGGGTAATCTTTGAAAAGATCAGCAACTCATCAGCGATAGAAATAGACAATATCGCTTCGGAGAAAGTAAAGGTTTTATTTTTTGGCAATAGAATTGAGGTATCATCAGCTGGATACAAACACGGCAACTATTCTTCCATAAAAATCAATGGAACAGAGTATTCTGAAAATCGGCGTGGTTTCAACACAGTGGTTCTCAACAGTTATATGAGGGTTAAAGAAGCTGTCAATTTCGATATGGGGGAAAAGGTATACAGAGGAGAAGACAAGATTTCATACTAGTGTTCTGGATTATTGAAGTATAGACTTGTAAAATATGAAATTATATGTTTAAATTTAGAGCATTCAGATTTTCTAATGAATATTACATAAATTAGCGTATTAATTTTTATATTCTTTTTTGCAAAGAAGACGAAGAATAATGAAAAAAATTAAAGTATCAGTGATAATCCCGATATATAACGAAGAAAATAACGTTGATCTTCTTACTGAAAAGCTGGTTCAAATTTTGAGCAATTATTTCAGCTATGAAATAATTTTCATAGACGACGGCAGCAATGATAATACGCTGGAGAATGTCAAGAAGATAAATAAGATAAATAAAAATGTTCACTATATATCCTTCACAAGAAATTTTGGACACCAGAATGCTTTGAAGGCGGGATTGGATCGTGCGACAGGGGAGTGTGTCATTTCAATGGATGGTGATTTGCAGCATCCTCCCGAATTGATTCCGGATATGATTGAAAAATGGCAGGAAGGATTTGAAATAATTTATACGATTAGAAAGGATAATAAATCCGCCTCTTTTTATAAATACAAAACAGCAAGTTTATTTTATAAATTCATAAACATGATTTCCGACGTAAGGATACTGCAGGGCTCAGCAGATTTCAGGCTGCTCGATAGATCGGTAGTCGAGGAAATAAAAAATATGGATGAGCATTCTCCCTTTTACAGAGGTCTTATTCCATGGACAGGTTTCAGGCAGTTTGGAATAAAGTATTCACCCAACCATCGTCATACGGGAGAATCAAAGTACTCTATGAAAAGGATGTTTTTATTCGCAATGGGGGGAATAACCTCGTTTAGTGTCATTCCTCTGCGTCTGGCCACCTTTCTGGGGTTCGGCATGGCATTTTTTGGATTCGTTATAGGGCTGAAGGCAGTTATTGAATACTTATTTACCGAAAGGACTGTGCCGGGATGGACATCCACAATAATGGCGATCGTTCTCGTAGGTGGAGTTCAGCTCATTATTCTTGGCATAATCGGCGAGTATTTGGGCCGAATGTTTATTGAATCAAAAAAAAGGCCACACTATATCATTAGAGAAAACAGTTTACATAAACAAAGCGATTCAGAGTAATGACAGATGTAATCGTGCATGCAGATGACTTTGGCATCTCTGCCGGGGCAACGGACAGAATAGTAGAGGCGCATTTAAAGGGATGCCTGGACAGAACGAGTATCCTGCCCAACGGCAAGGCTTTTGATTACGCAGTGGGGCAGTTGAAAAAATATACTGACTTGAGCTATGCAGTGCATTTGAACTTAGTTGAGGGAAAAGCTCTGTCGAGCAGGAAAAAGATACCGGACCTTGTAAACGGCCGGGGCTTTTTCAAACATACTTTCTTTTCATTGTGGATATTATACCTGTTCTGCAAAAATAAAAGGGAGAAACTCCTTGAACAGATAGAAACGGAGATATATCAGCAAATTTCCAGGGTCAGGAATGCGCTTAACTGTGAAAAAGTAATTTTAGACAGCCATCAATACCTTCACATGCTGCCCTTTATTCTGGATATTTTGAATAGATTATTAAAAGAATGGGCCATTGAAAGTATTAGAATACCCTGTGAGCCATTTTTTTTAGCCAGGCCATTCCATATCAATATACGGAATATCTTTTCTTTAAATATAATAAAGCATTTACTATTAAATAGACTGTCTAAAAAAGGTTTAAGATTAATCGATCGAGAAAGCATTTCGTATCCTGATTATTCTATCGGGGTTTTATTTAGCGGAAAAATGTCATTGGGTGTGGTTCAAGAAGCTGTATCCAGGCTGGTAAAAAGGAAATTATTTTCCGATTCCAGGATAGAAATTCTGTTTCATCCGGGACTGGCTGATTCTATAGACGCCCCTATCTGGGAAGGTATGTCTAAAAGGGCAGGATTCTATTTTAGCAATAACAGGTTGAAAGAGTTTAAAGTATTAATTTCTCCTGAGTTTAAAAACTATATAAGAATGATTAAATCGGCACAGTATGAGAGAGGTAAATAATATTAAGGGCTGGATAGAGTACTGGAATACTGATACTGTGTTTTTAAATATAATGGGAAAAATCGCAGGCTTTTTTTTTAGCAGAACAATGCCCATTCTAAATTACAGCTCTGAAGATACAGTACTTGATATTGGCTGCGGCCCGGGAGATTTAGAATATTTACTGAAAGATGAAGTAAAAGAAATTTATGGTGTTGATACTTCACAAAGATTTATACAAGAATGTCAGAAAAAATTCAGCAAAAACAGTAATGTTTTTTTCTACAAACTGGATGAAAAAAAATACACAGATTTATCTTTTATTAAAAATAAAAAGGTATCTATTATTATATGTCTGAGTGTTATTCAATATTATAAGAGTGTTGAAGAGGTGGAAATGCTGATCCGGAGCGTTAAAAAGATTGCCCGGCCGGGGGCCACTTTCTTAATAGCTGATATCCCCGTGAAACATGGAGCTTTGAAGGATATTTTAAGCCTGTTAAAAGTATCTTTAAAAGAAAAGATCCTCTTCGAAACTTTGAAGTTCTTATTTCAACTCAGATTTTCAAAATATTATAAAGTGCGTTCTTCCAGAGGACTGCTCATTATTTCAGAGCGTGAACTAACGCAGCTAATAAATAGACTGAGGCTGAATGCCAGACTATTGAAGATGCCTTTAACATTTAACCATGGTAGAATGCACCTCTTAATAAACCTTTGATTCTATGTGGGGGTAACATGGTAAAGTACATTCTCGTTCTATTCGGTGTTCTCACTTCAGCATCAGCCCAAATAATGCTGAAGAAGTCTTCGGGGTTTCAAAATTGGTCCAGACCCTGGTTGATTTTTATACTGCTTAGTGCTTTTGTGTATTTTGTGTCGTTTGTTTTATACTTTCATGTTTTAAAGCGGTTTCCCATCAGTAAGATTTATCCCATCATGACCATATGTATTATTCTTATAATTACAAGCTACGGATTTTTTATTGGAGAGAAAATTTCAACCAAACAGATGGTCGGCCTTCTGCTTGGTATGTGTTCTATCTATCTAATTTTTGCATGATTCTTGTATAATAACGAAAAAATCCTTGAAAGATGTCACGATTTTTAAGAATAAAACCATAGATGAATCTATATCGATCATCAATCTGAATACCAAAGCCGCTGCATGTTTCGTGACCGGTAATCATGTACTCGGGAATCATTTCATATATTAAAGTACTTCCGGACAATCCGCAAAAGGACGACCTCCATTGACAAAAATGTAAAAGGTATTTAGTTTAGATGCAGGGTATCACCGGTAGGGGCGGAGAATCTCAATTACCCTGAGGTGGGGAATATGACTGCCCTTGACATAAAGTACATTGAACAAAGATATAATATAAAGTTATAACAAATGACAAATTTATTAGAAAAAAGAGTAAAGCAATTTTTTTATTTAATCCCATTAATTTTTTACATTTTAACCATGGCAAAAACAATTGGTTATGTCGATGCAGCTTTGATTTTAAATAATGCATACCATTTAGAAATCAGTGCCTGGGCAAATAATCATAATCTATTTTCACTTTTGGGTTGGATTTGGATTAAGCTTTTTCCCTTTGGCAAGGAATTTTTCCGCTTAAATTTACTCTCTGCGATTTTTGGAGCTTTTACAGTTTATTTCATTTTTCTCACCTGCTTTGAATACACCAGAAGTATCCTTGTGAGTTTCATCACCTCTGTAGCCCTGATGATCTCCCACTCCCTTTGGTGGCATTCAACCATGTTGGAGGTTTATACCTTAAATACTTTAATTATTGCTCTAATTTTGTTCACTGTATTAAAATATTATCATACTCGCCAAAAAAAGTGGTTCTTTATTTCGTTGTTTTTTTGGGGATTAGGAATATCAAATCATATTTTGATGAGTTTGTTCATAGCAGCATTTGTTTTATTAATGATAATGGAAAGAAAAAAATATACTTTTCCGGATATTGTTAAAGGCGGGCTATTTTTTATAATAGGTTTATCTCTATTTATTTTTGCCTGTTTGAAAACCTATATTAGATACCATTCTTTATTAGTTTTATTTGATTTTATTACAGGCGGAGAATTTAAGTCATTAATGTTTTCATCTGTTCCTAAACTCTTTTGGAGATTGAACTATATCTTTATCTTAGTTTATCAATATCCGTCTTTAATCCTGTTTTTCCTATTTTATGGAGTTTTCTTGTTGTTTTCGCAGCGGCAAAGATTTGATCTTTTTTTAATAGCAGCTTTGGTACCACAAATCACCTGGTCAGCAAATTATTTTGTTTGGGATATGTATGCCTTCTCTTTACCTGTGTATGTTATGTTATCAATAGTCATCTGTAAAGGAATTTACCAGGTAAAGAATAGGCGGAAAGTTGTCCTGATTGCATTTATTTCACTAATTTTCCCATTTTTTCTTTATAAAAATATTAATAAATCTTTGACTATCCGCAAATTGGTAGACCAGTACCCGTTTGTGGAAATTGTGAAAGATTCTTTTGATTATGTTCAATATTTTTTAGATCCTGATAAGCATAAGTTTAATTCAGTTGATCAATTTGTACAGGAATTATTCGATGAATTACCGGAAAAATCATGGTATTATGACAATGTACATGATTATCCGATACACTATTATTATCAGCAAATACGTCATATCAGAACCGATATAAAATGTCCGATTAGTTTTGCCTTTTGGATCACAGAAGATGAGAAAACAACGGTTGCCAATGAAATAAACTATAAGATTATCCATAAAGAACATATTTATCTAACTAAGTCTATTTTTAACCTGCTCTCTCCCAAATTAAAGTATAATGGAGTAAATATACTGATGATAAACAATCAAGAAATATATCACATCTACTGATTTAACATAATGTTTTTCTGATGGAGATTACCAATTATTTGTAGGTGCATTCATTTTGGGCCTTTACCGGTATATCTGTAGCTTTTGCTCCTGTGTTCCTTCTATACTCACGACCGGGAAAATATTTCCTTATTTTGCTATATCCCGGGCAATATACTCATCCATCAGTGTGCCGTTCGTTATCACCAAAAACAGCCCACTGTGGTTTTTTCTATATATATCCATCAGTTCAGGCCGCATAAAAGGTTCTCCCCCTGTTATCACAAAAAGGAAAACACCACATTCCGCAGCAGAGCTCACCAGCGATTCAATTACTTCAAGAGGCATTTCTTCATCTTTAGTACCTTAATACAGTTTTATAAAATTATTTATTCTATCCACACCCTTCAACTATTGAACCCACTCTTCTGGAAAGTCCCAGGAGCATGAATCAGGAGAGGGTCTTGAGCTCAGGACACTGCTTTTAATCTCAAGCAGCCTTTCCGTTTTATCACTTTCAATATCGGTGTCTTTAATATTAATATCAATAGCCACTCCCCCACAACTTGGCAACCAGAGGTAGAATTCAATATACCCCTCCTGAGTCTCAGTTATATTCTTTAATTCCTCGATATTGGATATACCAGGAAGAGTGGAACTAACAGGTGTGCTTTCAATAAAATACTGATTAATCAGATAATCAAGACTTATTCCTGCCTCTGAGTGTGCCTTTTTAAATTTCATTAACTTTGCCAGTGACACAAACCTGAACAATCCTTCAAGCTCAGTGTAAATCGGTTCCCTTTTTGCAATCTCCGGGTATTTCGTTGAAAAACTCTTAGCAAACTTATCTGCAAGAGGATCTGGCCCGCCTCTTCCTGCTACTTCTCCTCTTTCGGTTAGAAACTCCCCTTCAGTAAGAAGCTTTACCTGAGACCTTTTTATAAGAGCAACTCCTTTGTTTTCCAAATAACTGTTTTCTCCTGGAGAAAACCAGAATCTATTGATAGAACATAAGTTGATAGAGATGGGCCTGCCTTTATCAAGGTCTTCTTTTATTATATTTAATGTCATATCAGTGAGACTTGTAAATCCTTCAATATTAAGTTTAACAGATCCATCCACAAGCCTCTTCATGTAATAGTCAGCCGCAACCATAACCTTGCCAAACCGGGTATTAAAGGGAATGCCTATAACTCTTACCCACTGGGGCTGACGGCAAACATTTCGCCACTGTTCGAGGTTTTCTTGAATTATCTCTGGATCTGAACTGTTAAAAATCTGATTTGCAATTTGCTGGAGGTCATTCACCACTCTGGTGTCAGGGTCAATAGAACAGCCAGGGTTTGAATAATAGTAGGAATTACCTTTTAATTCTGCATACTTCATCCATGCATTTCTGAGGGCAATTACAAAATCATCAAGATAGAGAGGAGGAGAAGTTTCATCAACCTTTCCTATAAGGATAATATCTTTATTCTCCTTATCAATGATATAACCCGATATCTTTTTTATCCCTGATAGCTGAAGAACATTTTCAGGACAATGCCCATTTACCATGCAGTCTTCAACACTTTTTTGCAAGACCCTTAATGAGACAGCACGACCTTTTGATGGATTTTGAAGCGCTCTTGCCGGGTCACCCCCAACTGTTTTTCGGGATATATTTTTTATTTGTGCCGGTGCTTTACTCCTGCATGATGAAATCAATATGAATGAGAAACAGATCAATAAAATTACAGATATTTTTTTCATCATTTTGATTTAAATTATGAGCCCCGGCATCTAACTTCCTGGCCCCAGGTTATGTAAACCACCACCTGCAAAGCAGGTGGTGGTTTACAAGCCAAAAGGCTTTTAAAGGCATAGCCTTTGAATTAATCTTTTTAGAAATATTATAGGCCGCCTCCGAAGGAGGTGGCTTTCTTTTGGCAGTGAATATTAAAGAACCGGCTAATAGTTTTAGAAAATAGTGCCTCACAATTTTCTCCTTATATTTGATTCATTTTTTTATAAAGCCTAACGGCCACGAGCTGAGCGGCCGGGGTACGCACCCCCACAAGCTCCTCAAGCAATCTTATCATACAACATTGACTGGAAATCGCGCAGCATCCCCTGGTCCGCTCCAACGAGTGGTTAGATTGCCAATGGTTATTTCTCTCACCATTGTGAAGGTTATACATAAAATACCTCTAACAAGTACTAAGTAGGAAAAAGGCAATACTTCCACCTCTAACTGTGTTAATTTTTTCTATTATCAAATGATAAGGCTCGATCAATTCTTGCAATCCCCCTCTTCTGAGAAAATCTCGGCCATTATTAAAGTGTTCAAGGCCGGCCATGAGCTCTAAAATAATAATAATTGCTCTACTAATCCACCCCTCTGGGAAGTGATAGGGTCCAGGGCGAAAATCTGATAGCAAGAGCCGTCCATTCTCTTTTACTACACGTATCATTTCGAGAATAACAGCCGATCTTTTTTCGTAAGGGATTTCATGCAAAGTGTACGTCGAAAGAACGAGATCAAAGAACTTTTCTTGGAACGGAATTTGTGCTGCATCGCATAAACGTAGATCTGCAGAATCACCAAACTTCTTTCTTGCTACTTTCAACATTGCCCGAGATATGTCAACGCCATATACATCACAACCAGCTTGACTGTATAGTTCAAGAGCAGCTCCGGTTCCGCAACCAACGTCCAAAACCTTCATGCCTTGAATCGGTGGAGCAAGTTTCATTCGCACTCGCTTCAAGACGACGTTCAGCGGTCCAATGACAAAATCATATAACGGTGCACAATTTCTATAAGGATCCGCGCGCATTTTTACACCCCGGTAAAAGACCACCTGCAAAGCAGGTGGCTTCCTTTTGGCAGTGATGTCGCTTACTAGCCGCCAATGACCACCGTCCATGGACGTACTTGCCATTCGGTTATTAGGTCATTTTTCACGTACGGGTCATGAATAGCAAACTCCTCTGCAACAATTGACTCGTCCCCCTAAAACACAAGCACCGCGCTGTCCGCTGGTTCGTCAAGTGCTCCAGCCATCACAAGAACGCCACGTTCGTAAGCTGCATTCGCATAATCAAGGTGCTCTTGACGGTACGGGGCACGTCTTTCAATAAAGTTTTCAACAGTTTTATAGAATAAAATGTAGTACATAGCTTTTCCTCCACAGCTCCTGAAATGACGGGTATAAATATGCTTTTCGTTTTGTAACGCCTAACGGGGCGAACTGAGCTGACTTGCGCCCTCGCAGCGACCGAAGGGAGCGATAAGGTGTCAAGTCCGGCGTGATGTTGGAAGGAACGATTATTTCCCAAAAAGGATTTCGTCACTGGGAATTTCCGTTGGAGCACACACCTCTAAGACGGCGCGCTTCTCAATGTTTTTCTTTGGAAGTTTGTTTGCGCTTTGTTTGAATAAGCGAAGGATATTATTTAAGTACTCGTTGTAGAAATCTTTAACACCTTCAAATATATCGTCATCCCTATGCGCCAAATTTACCAAATGATCTAAATGCTTTTTGATCTCAAAAGCATGGAATTTGACACAATCAACTGACGTCATGTTCTCGTGGAAACTGATAGACATGTATAAACCCAAAGCTTGAGCGTAAGCAACAAGGTCGCTGACCTTGATAGCATCTACTCCGGAATTCTCCAGTTTCGACACCCTGCTCTGTGTGCAGTTCAGTCTTGATGCAATTACTGATTGGGTTATGCCTTTAGAACACCGCATCGCGAAGAGTGTTTTGGATAGAGTTCTATCTGAAATCTGGCGATCAAACTCCTCCTGGAATTCCTTGTCATCTATAAGTTTTTTAACCAATTCTGAAACGGACTTGTATCGCTTGCACATCCTTATAACTCCTTCCGCAAAGAACTTATAAAATGGCGGCAATCCTCAATGTCTCTCTTTTGCGAGTTTTTATCCCCAATTGTTATAAGAAATAGTGTATTGCCGACCTCAAAAGCATAGACATAGAGTCTCGTCTGCCTGCGACTATCGTTTGTACCTTTTTGGTCTATCGCAATGACGCCTTGAGGCTCCCTGTGTATAAAGCCTGCTTGGATAAGTGTCGGTTTCACACCCGCGTTGAGTGTGCGCACATACGTATCGAGATTGTTCATCACGGCAGCAGTTTCATTTGGATGCTTCTTCTGATAATGTCTGAATCTGCTGGCGAAGAACGTCGACTCTTCCAGTACCCATCCATTCATAATATATTCCTTCAGGGAATATTTTGCAACATTTTCCTAAAAAAAATTACCCTTGGTATTCCATTTTATCATGAACCGAAGCCTTCCAACGGGGCGAGCTTAGCTGCACGTCGGCCTAAGAGCGAGCTTGCTCGTTGCTTAGGCTGCTTGTCAGTTACAGCTATTGTTAGGCCGAGCTTTTTCCGCGGCCTGGTAAGCGCTGGGTTTACTCAGCTCGCCCCGTTAAGCCGCGTGAAGCACGGCTTAACGTTAGGGATAACCTGCCGCCAACAATACAGGACAAAACATAGAATAATTTCAGAACTTGATCGTAGGACAATACGTACCAAAAATCATTTCTCTGTTGGCGGTCAGGTTCATCCCTTTGTTCTATCACGCTCTCTGCCTTTTCTAATTATTTTCACTATTTCTTGAGTTGAAATATCGGCCTTAATAAAAGGAACACTCAACGGTGAGGAGGGAGTATCTTCTGGCAATAATGCAAAAGTCCGTCCGT
>JAUVYC010000233.1 GCA_030603285.1 Spirochaetota bacterium | reverse complement strand
GATATCGATATATATCTCACCCCTGAAAACAGCAGTAATCGGCACGGAGAGCCTTAGAGGTATATCGCGAATTGTTCGCACATTGCCTGTTATATCATTTCCTGTATACCCATCCCCGCGGGTAACAGCCCTCTGAAGAATACCCTTTTCATAATGTAATACAATTGTCGACCCATCAACCTTTTCTTCAATAACAAAGGAAAGCCCGTTTCTCATATCCCTGCCTGTTTTTTCAAGCCAATCCGATAATTCATCCCGTGAATATACCTTATCAAGGCTCAGCATCGGAACAGGATGAACCACCTCAGGGAATTCATTGTCGAGATCCGAACCCACTCTCCTGCTTGGACTTTCCGGGAGCACAAGATCAGGGTGCCTCTTTTCCAATGATAATAATTCATCGAAAAGTGCATCGTATTCTTTATCGGATATTTCAGGCTTTGCCTTCTTGTAATAGAGATCCTGATGCTGGTTTATCTCTGCTGAGAGAAACTTTATCCTTTTTTCTATTTCTTCACGCTCCTTCATGAAAATATCTGCCCCTGTACAGTATTTTATCATAAAGTCCCATTGTCAACGACAGGTTTCTCTGTTTGAAAATACACTTGCTGTGGGAAAAAGACTATAAGAAATCGAAATGAAAATCAAACCCAATTTGATGCGATGAGAGTAGCATCTACCCTGACCGGGCTTTTACAGGCAGTTATAAAATAAAAGACTGCGGGGATTATAAAGAAAAAATAAACCTATGCATGAATCGAGAAATAAAACGTACTTCCCTGGTTTTCTTCAGTCTCCACCCATACTTCACCATGGCACATCTCAACTGCTTTTTTTACAAATGCCAACCCGACACCATGACCCTCTGCTGTTCCCATATTGTTACCTCTTTCATACCATTGGAATATCCTCTTCTGATCATTTTCCGAGATACCTGGCCCATTGTCTCTTATAAAAAAGTGGAGCTTGTTACCCTTATCCTCAACCCCCACCTCAATAATCGATTTTCTATTCTTTGCTGAATATTTAAGGCTGTTCTGGATGAGATTAAAAAGTATATGGTAAAAAATAAACCGATCATAACGAATCTTTTGTATCTTCAGGCTATTAACTATTTTAGCATTTTTATTTCGTATATCGTTCTCAAGAACCACAAGAATATCATCAAGTACGCTTTTTGGATCGAATTCCTGAATAGATATGGTATTATCCTTGAGCTTTACAAATGAGAGGAGCCTTTTTATAAACTGGAAGGTATCCTTACATTTTTCTTCAATCCTCAAAATATAGGTATTCAGGTCTTTATTTGCTTCGAGCAATGGAGCCATTTCACTCTGTATTAATCCGACATACCCTTTGATAGATGCAAGCGGAGTCTGTAAATTATGTGAAACAATATGAACAAACTCCGTCATTTCTTTATTCAACTTAACAAGCCTGCTGCTCTTCTCTTCAAGGTTCTTATGAATCATAGAATTCTCAATTGAAATTCCTGCAAGCTGAGATATGGCTGTTAATAGATCAAGGTCTCTCTCAGAAAAAAAACCTTCTATCTTATTGATCCCCTCTATAACACCTACTTTCCGATCCTCTTTTTTAATCGGGACACAGATCAGAGATTTTGTCTTTATATGGGTAATTTTATCAATAACTATATAAAATCTTTTATCCTTATGGACATCTTTAATAATAACTGGTTTCTGATTATCAAAAACCCATCCGGCCAACCCTTTTCCTTTTGGAATTGCAAGCCCCTCAACCTCTTGTGCACCTGCACCCGATGCTGCATAAAAAACCAGACTCTCCTCTGCTTTATCAAAAAGGATAACAGAACTGGCTTCACACTGTAATACGTTCTTTACTCTGTGTATAATAATATCTATTACGCTATCAAAATCCAGATAAGATGAAAAATCCTGTCCAATCTGATTCAAAAGTTTAATATCGCTGTATGAAATAGCCTTATTTTTTCTTTCAGCTGCCATAAAGTTCACCCGACTGTAAAACGTCTGGCCGACATTCGCGTTTTTCTACTATAAAGAGTTTATTTTAAATAAATCCATAAGCAATTTAACAGGTATTGTCAATACCAATAACAAATATACTGTAAATCTTTATTAAAAATTACGAGTTACTGATTACTTGCAGTAAATAAATAAACTGTTGCAGTACTATTTAACAGGCGGGCCCGAAAAAAATCGGGCCCACTCTGGTTACTTTACACTTTTGGGAGTTCCTTCAGAGCCTCATCAATCTTATCCTTTGGATATTCGTAATTTTCCAATTTTCCAGCAAGGTAATCTTCATACGCAGCCATATCAAAATGACCGTGACCGCTATGAGCCAGGAGAATTGTCTTTGCCTCTCCGGATTCCTTGCATTTCAGAGCCTCATCAATGGCTACCCTTACTGCATGATCGGTTTCAGGGGCACCGATAATACCTTCACTCCGTGCAAACGTTATCCCTGCCTCAAAGGTTTCAAGCTGGTGAACAGCTCTTGCTTCAACCAGACCAAGGTTCAACACATGGCAGATAATTGGAGCCATCCCATGATATCGAAGACCACCCGCATGTACTGGCGGCGGAATAAAACCGTGTCCCAGGGTATACATTTTTACAATAGGTGCGAGACCTGCCACATCACCAAAATCATAGGCATACGGCCCCTTTGTTAATGTGGGACAGCTGAACGGCTCTACATTTATTATTCTTAAATCAGGTTTTGTCCCATCAATCTTATCTTTGAGGAATGGCAAAAACACTCCGGCAAAGTTTGAGCCTCCGCCAACACAGCCTATAATCATATCCGGATATGCATCAATCTGTTCCAATACCTTTTTGGCTTCAAGTCCCACTACCGTCTGGTGTAAAAGAACATGGTTCAACACACTCCCAAGCGAATATTTTGTATCTTCCCGGGATGCAGCATCCTCTACAGCTTCACTGATAGCAAGACCAAGGCTTCCCGGACAGTCAGGATCCTTTGCCAGCATATCCCTTCCTGCTTTCGTATCCTGAGAAGGGCTTGGAATACAAGTTGCGCCCCAGGTCTGCATCATCACCCGCCGGTATGGTTTCTGGTAGTAACTTACCTTTACCATGTAAACTTTAATTTCAATACCAAAACATGCACCTCCAAATGCCAGCGCACTTCCCCATTGACCGGCTCCAGTCTCGGTTGCAATACGCTTAACCCCCTCTTGTTTATTATAATAAGCCTGAGCCACAGCAGTATTTGGCTTATGACTTCCCGGAGGGCTCGTCCCCTCATACTTGTAGTAAATTTTCGCCGGTGTATCGAGTGCTTTTTCAAGCCTCCGTGCCCTGAACAAAGCAGTTGGTCTCCAGAGCTTATAAAGATCCTGTATCTCGTCAGGTATTTCAATATACCGTTCAGTACTCACCTCCTGTTTAATGAGCTCCATAGGGAACAGCGGTGCAAGGTCTGCTGGTCCAAGAGGCTTCTTTGTTACAGGATTCAAAGCAGGAGGAAGCGGCTCCGGAAGATCTGCCTGAATGTTATACCAGGCTGTCGGCATATCTTTTTCTTCAAGTGTAAATTTTATTCTTTCCATATTTCCTTCT
Source organism: Spirochaetota bacterium (assembly GCA_030603285.1). Lineage (GTDB taxonomy): Bacteria > Spirochaetota > B62-G9 > B62-G9 > DRHN01 > JAUVYC01. The sequence goes on along the minus strand of JAUVYC010000233.1, from coordinate 1,095 downwards.
CCTTTATAAAATTTGCTTAAACTCTCCATAATAATCATTTTCAAATATTTATGCTTGCCCCCGAAGGGGCCATCTCTTCAATCCAAGAATCATACATCCTCCTCCATTTTCAAAGAAATAAAAAAGACCGGAGGCTTTTTATACCCACGGTCAGTTTAAAAAAAAACCGTGGATTCACCCCTGAGGGGTAATCCACGGTATTATTTCTCAGATCGGCGGACCAACCCCTACGGGGAACAAATCCACCACCACCACTTCGTATCTCTGATTTGTGCTTTTGTATTGTTGGTCTTTCTCATTATTTTACACGATTGAATTAATTAACACCATATATATCATAATATATGATTTTTGTCAAATAAAAAAATAATATATTTTTCCAGCAAATTATTTCATACCTATAAGTAGTTCAAAAAGTACTTAAATCAGCATTTATTTGCAGTCACCAGGTATCTTTTAATTCTCTCCTTGCTTCACGGCTGCATCAAATACTTCCTGTACAATTAAGCCTACGGGATTGTGATCCGGTTTGAACCGGAAGAGCTTCTCTTTAATCTTTTTGTGTTCAGTATTTTCCAGTATCTTAATAATTTTATCCGTTATATCACTGGTTTGAATAATTCCAAAAAGTTCCGGAAAAATTTCTTCATTTACATACATATTGGGGAGAGATGCATACTGAAATTTTTTAAGATAGTGAAAAACAGCCTTTTCCAAAATCACCTTTCCAATCCAGGGAATCCATTTTAGGAAACCAAAAATACCCTCAACTGGAATTAGTTCCGGCTTATTCAGGGGAGCTACAACAAGAGAAGGAATTTTTCTATAGGCAAGCTGAATGGTATTCGTACCGGGAAGAGTGATTGCAAAATCAATCCCCTTCCCCCAATATTCAAGCCCCTCCTCTAAAATACGGATTCTTTTCCCCTTTGAAAACTCTATAGCCCGGTGCTGGCCCTGTTCTGATTGTACAAGGGTTCCAGCAATACTTTCTACTTCCTTTATTTCACCCCCTTTTGATAGAGCCCTTTTGATTAACTCAAATGAAACATAGGGGGATTTTATAAGGAAAGCCTTTACATCCTTTAATCTATC
>JAUVYC010000120.1 GCA_030603285.1 Spirochaetota bacterium | reverse complement strand
CCATTTCTATTAAATCATTATTCTGCACCGCTCCTATGCAAGAGCTTTCTCAACTGCTGAAAGTATCCGCTCAGGCTCAAAGGGCTTCACAACAAAATCCTTTACCCCCAACTTTATCGACTCCATAAGCATCTTCTCCTGGCCAAGCGCCGTTACCATCACAATCCTGGCATCAGGATGCCGCATAAGTATCTCACGAGCAGCATTAAGGCCGTCCTTCTCCTTCATCGTAATGTCCATGGTAACAAGGTCAGGCTTGAGCTCTTCGTATTTCCGAACTGCCTCATTTCCGTTTACAGCCTCACCGGCAATTTCAAAACCACGTGGAACCAGTATGTCTTTCACCATCATTCGAATAAAGCTCGCATCGTCTACTATTAAAATTTTCTTTCCCATACAGATGTTCCCCCCTGATTATTACAAAAACCTAAAACTATACCATATATTATACAATATATGACATGCCAATTTCAAATTTTCTTTCTTGAAAAGAGTAACTATTTTCAAAACATGATAACAGGTTTTGAAAATAAATATTGATTTATCCTCATCGAATATTTAGATTTGGAATAGAAAATCAAGTATGTTTTCAATTCTGACGAATATAACCCCTTTGGAAGGGAATTTTATTCTTATGGAAAGAATATACCTGGATAATAACGCTACTACGATCGTCGACCCTGCAGTAAAGAGTGCAATGGAGCCATTTTTCTCACAAATGTATGGAAACCCAAACTCGCTCCACGACTTTGGTTCTGAAGTGCATCCCTATATGCAGATTGCCCTGGATAGACTCTATGCAGGGATAAATGCAGGAAACAATGATGATATGATTTTCACAAGCTGTGCCACTGAGGGAAATAATACAGTAATCAAAGGAGTTTACTACGAAATCATCCGGAATTCGGAGAAGAATGAAATTATTACAACACAGGTTGAGCATCCCTGCGTAATCCACTCGTGCAAATTTTTAGAAGAACTCGGAGTAAAGGTAAGCTACCTGCCTGTTAATTCGGATGGTATTATTGATAAAGATATTTTAACGGAGTATATTGATCCTGATAAAACAGCCCTTGTTTCAATCATGTGGGCTAATAATGAGACCGGCCTTATCTTCCCTATAAAAGAACTGGGAACTCTGTGCCGTGAAAACGGAATTCTCTTCCATACTGATGCAGCTCAGGCAATTGGCAAGATAAAGGTTGATGTACAGGATGCGCCAGTCGATTTTCTCACATTCAGCGCTCACAAGTTCCATGGTCCAAAGGGAGCAGGATGCCTCTATATACGAAATGGGGTGAAGATCCCTCCGCTTCTGCACGGAGGGGAGCAGATGGGAGGCAAACGTGCAGGTACTGTGGATACTGCCGGTTTTATTGGAATGGGACTTGCCATGGAACTCGCCGTGGAAAATCTGGATTACGAGGTAACAGAAGTAAGGAGGCTTCGTGATAAATTGGAAGATGCAATTCTTTCTATCAAAGACACAAGAGTCATCGGAAGAAGAGAAATAAGAACCCCTAATACCATATTGACCAGTATCAAAGGTGTAGAAGGAGAGGCACTAATATGGGATTTAAATAAAAATGGAGTAGCAGCATCGACAGGAAGCGCCTGTGCCTCTGAATCATTAGAACCGAATCCGACTTTTGTTGCTATGAATATTGATGATGAGCTGGCTCATACAGGGATACGATTAAGCCTTTCACGTTTTACAACTGAAAAGGAAATTGACCAGGCAATATCGGTAATTCGAAAATCTGTGGAACGTTTGAGAAGTATTTCAATGAGTAATATTTAATTGAATGGATATATTCCGGAAAAGAAACGAATATATAAAAACTTTATCAAGATAATGTATTTATTCTTTATTAAGATTAAAAAACCCATGTTTCTGTTTTAAATCAAATCAGAAACAATTGATCATATAAGGGTGTAAAAATGGCAAAAGCAGATTTGATTGGCGGTTCTCTCTGGGATCAATATTCAAGCAAAGTAGATGAACGTATGACAAATCCCCGCTATATGGGTAAAATTACGGAGGAAGAAGCGAAAGCCATGGGTGCACGACTCATCGTAGCTGATCATGGCGCGGAAGTGTGCGGTGATGCAATACGCCTTTACTGGGCAGTTGATCCAGATACGGATAAAATCCTTATGGCCAGGTTCAAGACTTTTGGATGCGGTACCGCCATCGCATCAAGTGACGTAATGGCAGAAATGTGTACTGGCCGCACTGTTGATGATGCCTTGAAAATCACAAACATCGATGTGGAGAAAGCCTTGCGCGACGATGAAAATAAAGTTGCTATCCCGCCTCAGAAGATGCACTGCAGTGTAATGGCATACGATGTTATTAAAAAGGCTACATCCATCTATAAGGGAGTGGACATGGCTTCCCTGGAAGAAGAAGATATTGTATGTGAATGTGCCAGAGTATCGCTGGGTACAATTAAGGATATCATCAGGATAAATGACTTGAAAACTGTAGAAGAGATTACCCACTATACAAAGGCAGGTGCTTTCTGTAAATCCTGCATACGTCCGGGCGGCCATGAGAAGAGACGGTATTATTTAGTAGATATACTCAAGGAAGTAAGACAGGAGATAGAAAATGAAAAAGTAGCGAAGTTCCTTGAACAGAAAGATTTCTCTTTAATGAATATAATCCAGAAACATAAAGCAGTTGAACGGGTGCTCAGTGAGCATGTACGGCCTAACCTTTTAAAGGAAGGAGGCAACCTGGAAGTTCTTGATATGAAAGAAAATAATGGAATCACTCAAATTTATATTCACTACCTCGGGGCGTGTAGTATATGCCCGAGCAGTAAAACAGGAACCCTTAGTTATATTGAGGGATTTCTGAAAAAAGAACTTTCCGAAGATATACAAATTATTATTATATAATAGTACCTTAATACTGATTTTCTTGCACAATAGCTACAAACTTTAGTTAGCAAGAAAATATCTTTATAATCTTGAATGTGGCTTGTCCACATCAGGCTTAAGACAATTATTACTGATGGAAAATCAATAATGAGTATCGGGGATGTATTTAAAGAACAAAAATAAAACGGCTATATCATGGTGAGCTCTGTTTTACCGAGGTGGATAATGTCGCCTTTCTGCAGCTTAACATACTTATCGTTCGGTACTCTTAAAGTATTGACAAACGTACCGTTAGAGCTGTTTAAATCCTTTATAAAATAATCCTCTTTAATCTTTTGAATAAGACAATGAGTGCGTGAAACCATATTATCATCGACTACAATGTCATTCTTTTTACTTCTTCCAAGTATGATCTTGCTGACAAGAGGAATTTTCTTACCTTTGAATACGATTGCCCGTGAATCTGTTTTTTTTATTTTAGATAGTCTTTTTCCGAGTTTACTGTCAATATGAATTGTTTCGTCCATGCTTTACTCCTGTTAGTCTTATTGACTACCATATACTTTATTATACTCCAACATAATCAAAAATACAAACATAGAATTATGAAAGGATAAACTTTCGAAAATCTTCAACTTTCTCAAAATATATTAAGCTGTTTTTCTGCATGTACTCCCGTATTTCCTGTATAGAATGGCCCCATCCTGCTGCTGCTACAGGAACTCCGGTGGCCTGTGCCATAAGAACCCCGGGCTTAAGATCATCTACTATCAATGAGTCGGATTCTGTTAAATTAAAGGCTTTTAATATTTCTTTTACCGGGAAAGGGCTTGGTTTTCTTCTTTTTTCATCGTAATTCCAACCGAAAATGACGTCCGGAAGGAACTGGTTATTCTTGTTATAAGAACGGTAATCCCTTTCAATGATATCCTTTTCTGAATGAGAAACAACTGCAACCAGCCCCCCTTTTGTTCTGTATTCTGATAATGCCTCAATAAACCCGGGATAAAACTTTGGAATCCTTTTTGTTGTAAAATCTCTCCATATTTGATATTCCATCTGAATTTCCTGATCGTTCATCTTTAGCTCATCTGTCAAATAAGCCATTATCCCGGGATGAAAGTTTTTCAGAAACCACTCATCCAGGCTGATGGGATTAACATTCGGCCTTATAATTCTCATCACTTCCAGGTGGGCAGGGTAATGTATTTCTGCTGTACTGTTAACAGCAGTATCATCATGGTCAAGAATGACACACTTATATTTAAGTTTCATTATATTATTTGTGTTGTATATTGAAATTAAATCCCATCCAGTATTTTAAAAATATTTTCTAATACAACCTCCCTTCCTCCATCTCCATTTACTTCGAAGAATATGTTCTTCTTTTTATAAAAGTCCATGAGAGGGGTAAATGTATCGTAGAAGACTTTTAATCGTTCTTTGATGATTTCTTCATTATCATCATCTCTCTGGTATACATCCACCCCTGGAGGGGGCGGATCGAAATAGATGTTATATATCTTTCCATCCCTGCTAATTCTTCTCCCTGTCAGCCTTTTAATAATAAGATCATCCTGGCATTTTAAGTAGATAACAGCCTCGAGGTCTGAAATTGTATCGAGCAATTCTGCCTGTCTAATTGTACGGGGAAACCCATCAAAAAGATATCCTTTTTTACAGTCATCTTTTTGAAGCCTCTTTTTAACAATTTTGATAATGATATCATCAGGCAGAAGCTTACCGATGTCCATATAGGACTTTGCTGTTTTTCCTAAATCAGTGTTTTTCTGAACCTCTTCGCGTAAAATATCCCCTGTAGAAATATGAGGAATACAGTATTTCTTTGATATTTCTTTTGCATGTGTGCCTTTACCGGCTCCGGGTGCCCCCATCATTATGATTTTCACTTTTCACTCCTTCGAAAAAGCTAAGCGGTATCACTATACTAAAAAAACATTAATAGAGCAAGTCAGAATTCATATATTGCCAGGTCGAATGAATAAATATAAATATCTGATACAGAAATAAATCACCCACAAAGAAAAAGATTTTTTTATTTGATCCGAAAAATAATTCATTTCTCTACTTGACAAAAAATGAAAATAGTATAGGATGCAATTATAATAAAAAACTTATAATAACGATTACGCACTATTCTAATTCTTTGCCAGTAATATATACACGTTGAAAATATTCTTTATAAAACAACTCTCTATTTTTGCAGGTTACTGCGCTATGGTCTATATTTGTTTATTGTGGAGACCGTGCAAATGATATTGAAACAATTATTAGGGAAAATTTTAACAGATATGGGATTTGTTACAAACAAACAATTGGAGGAAGCACTGGAAAAACAACAGAAAATTTTTAAAGAACATTCAGTACCCGAACGATTACAAAGGGCCAACCTTGTTTCCGAAGCACGCAGGGTCAAAGAAATCGACAATGAATCTCTACTTGGTAAAATATTGACTGACATGGGAGCCATCTCCAGGGGACAGCTCAATGAAGCGCTGGAAGAACAGGTGAAAATGGTTGAAGAATACGATTCTCTAAACAGCGATAAATTAGGAATGGCTATAGAAATAGGGTCCATTGTCAATTCTACTCTCAATCTTGCAGAAGTTTTAATTTATATTATGCGGCATGCAAATGAAGTAACGAATTCAGTAGCAAGTACGCTTATGCTGCTTGATGATGAAACCGGGGAGCTTGTTTTCAGTGTTCCAACCGGGCCTAAAGCTGAACAGTTGACTGATATCCGCATCCCTTTTGGAACAGGTATTGCGGGGTGGGTCGCTGAACACGAACAGCCTGCCCTTGTTCCTGACGCAAAGAAGGACACCAGGTTTTATGAGGTGATTGATAAAATAAGCGACTTTGAAACTAAATCGCTTCTCTGCGTACCGATTAAATCAAAAACAAAATTAATAGGAGTTCTGGAAGTTATAAATAAACAAGACGGCACTGCATTTACAAAGCAGGACACTCTTTTACTGAGTATTTTTGCTCATCAGGCTGCAGTGGCAATTGAAAATGCAAGGCTTTACGGTGAATTAAAAGATAGAATGGGAGAAATTCTTGTCAACGTATTACAACGAAAACAAGCTGAAGATGCCCTGCGTAAAGCACATGGAGAGCTTGAACAACGGATTGCAAAGCGCACTACTGACCTGACACGGACGAATGAAGAACTGAGAGAGGAAATTGAAAAACATAAGAAAACAGAGAAAGAGCTTGAAAAAAGTGAACAAAAATATCGTGACCTGGTTGAAAAATTAACTGACGTTTTTTTTACTACAGACAAAAATGGAGTTATATCCTATGTTAACCCTGCCATTGAATCACTTATCGGGTACAGCCCATCAAAAGTCATTGGTAAACATTTCATTGAATTGTTTCATACAGAGGATAAGCATATTGCTGTAGAATCGATTCGAAAAACCCTCTTCAGCCAGGATGTAAAAAATGAATGCCGGGTTTATACAAAAGCCGGGGAAACACGATGGGTCCGCACATCTATACAGCCAGTATTCACAGGAAAAAAAGTTACTGGTCTGCGTGGGATGTTGACAGACATTACACAATCAAAACTGATCCAGGAACACCTCATTCAATCAGAACGCCTGAATGCAACCTGTAAGCTGGCTGCTTCAATGGCACATGAAATCGATTCCCCTCTGCAGGCAATTAATGTCCACTTAAGTACAATGAAATCCAAATATAAAGATGAAAAGGAACACTCAGAAAATATCGAACTATTAAAAAAAAGTTTTGATAGTATACAAAACACGGTGAAAAATCTGCTTAACTTGAGCCATCCGGGAATTGAACACAGAAGACCTACAAATATTAACCGGATCATAGAAAACACTATCTCGTTACTGAATAACCACTTAAAAAAAAGTAAAATCAAGGTCATTTTAGAGCTTTCTCCGAGGATTCCGGAGATACTTGCCTCTTCACAGCAAATTGGGCAGGTATGCACGAATCTTATTAATAACTCCATAGAAGCCTTAACCGGCATTTACAATCAGAATACAGGGCGGAACACCAGGACATCAAAAAGAAAAAAAATATCAATAAAAACAAATTACAGCAAAAGAACCATTATCATTAAGGTTTCTGATAATGGGCCCGGCATCCATAAAAAGGATCTTGATCACATATATGATCCTTTCTTTACAACAAGGAAAAAGTTGGGAATGGGCCTTGGCCTATCAATATGTTATAGAATTATCGAAGATCATAAAGGGAGCATTCATGTCAAAAACCTGCCCGATGCAGGAGGAGTAACCTTTACCATAACATTACCGGTTGATTAAAGTTATACATTTTAATCGATTAACGTTTTATATAACCTTCTACGATTATATCTTTTTCTTCTTTTGAACTGCCTTTTTCAATTTCTTTCAACAGAATGGTACCTTAATAAGGCTACATGAGTTGACCATTACCCGTTAGAACATATTCATTAGTTTCAAGATCTAAACGGTAAGTATAGTACCAGACATTTCCGTTTACCATAACATAAAACATGATAAATGTACTTCTTGCGCCCTTATCAGCGGTGCCCCTTGCATGACCGGCATCTATTTGCCAAACACCATCGATATTTATTACGCTGTGGTTATGAGTGTGTCCGCAAATATAGGCCGCAACTCCATAATTCACCAAAGCATTCCAGAACCGGTCACGATTAAAATTATAAAAAAAATCTTGCTTGACAGCTCTGGTGTAATCTTCTATAATCATAACACACATTAAAAATGCATATATCTGTTGAAGACCGCATAACCTGCTAATAGGGCGAATGTGGGTTTTATATGATGCATCGTATGCACGGCAATTGTTTTTTAACATAGGATTAAACCAAAACACTGTAGAAAGGAGGCATTAAAAATGAGAAAAATTATCTGGTGGATAATGAAGAGGGAGGCCAGGTAGCCCTCGATATTAAAGCGAAGTGTGGGGAAACCCCAGCTAAAACCGCCCGCGGGAAATCCATGCTTGTTATCTGGTTCTAAAACTTTTTATTTAGAAGGCAGGGTATCCTCTACCTTCTAAATATTATCTATGCCGGGCCACATTTGGGACATATAAAAAGATTTAACTCACATATTATGAGAGGTTAATCTTGCCTATCGCGAGTGTCATCATGTCTCTGATACAATTTTCATAGATTTTTCGTCTTCCCACTCATCTGATGATTCAGCTTCTTTT
>JAUVYC010000095.1 GCA_030603285.1 Spirochaetota bacterium | reverse complement strand
CACCTTGATACTCTCTCCTGTCTTTTGTTAATAGAGTACATTCTATATTTTTTATAAATCCATGTTTTAGAATTCCTTTCATTTTCTCTACTGCTTTTTGTTGTTCTTCTGGGGAGATAAACTCAAAAACATTCTTACCGATCAACTCTTCCTTTGAAGAGAAATTGCACAAATCCAATGTTACCTGGTTGCACTCAATTATTTCCCCCCTCAACTCAGTTACCGTAATAGCATAAGGAGATGAGTTAAATATATTCCTCAACTTTTCATTACTCTCCCGTAGCTCCTCCTCGGCCCATTTGCGCTCCTTTATTTCGCGCTTAAGCTGATCATTTGCTGTAGTCAGTTCAGCAGTACGCTCCTCCACCCGATGTTCCAGTTCCTCATGAGCTTTACGAAGCCCTTCTTCAGATATCCTGCGTTCGAGAGCATTTCCGATAATTTCCGTGGTTATTCGTAGAATCGATAAATCATGATCGCTCCACTTTCCTGTATACTTAATGTTATCAAAGCCGGTTAATCCAGCCAATTCACCTTTAATAAACACAGGCATTACCAGAAGTGATTTGATATCCTGGATTTCAAGTATTTCCTTTTCTGTAGTTGCCTCAGGAGGCAATTTTGCCATATCCAAAATATGAATAGTCTCACCGCTACGAAGCTTTCCCATCAACCAGGGATACATCTCTTGGGAGAGATTCTTTAGATTATTCATTTGAGGCTTAACCCCTATATCACGCCATTCATGTGTATTATCCATTAAACCTTCATCTCCATGGAATTGAAAGAGGTAAGCGCGACTGGCTCCACATAATCTTCCAATGTCTTTCAGTGAGGTATTAACTACATAATCAATATTTGAATATCTGACAAATCGTGAAGATATTTTGATAATTGTTTCTTCAAGGGTTAATCTCCTGTTGAATTCATCCGTCAGCTCATGTAATTTTTCATAAGCAGCTATAAGATTTTTATTAGTAGCTGTCCAAAAAGCTTTGTCTCTTTCCCTCTCTTTTAAGAGACCATCGTATTTTGTAAAGCATCTTGAAAAGTCTACTTTGAAATAGTGTTTATCTTCGTCATTGTTAACATCAATATAATCGAGGTCACCAGGAGCAGACATGCCCCCAATAAGCACACCCCGCTCCAGGTCTTTATTAAATGGAGTGGTGCTATGAACCAAAGCTTTGCCTTTTTTCTCATCTATCTCTACTAATTCAAACCTTCCTGTAAATTCATCAGGACCTTTTACTACACTCGCATAGCCCCGGGAGCTGCTCTGAAAATGTAAAAATTCAGCTCCTTTTTTTATGATTTTTTTACCCGTTCCTGAATTGTACCAGCTTAACATCATCTCTATGCCAACCCTTTCCAGGATTGGCCCCGCAGTCTCATAAGTCTCTATCACCAATCTCTCAATTTCTCTTAACCGTTCAAAAGGATACCATTGGTTAATACCTATACCGCTAATTAAGCTGCCCACCCTGAAACCAGCTATGATATTCAAATTTATACATGCCTGAGCAAAACCCTGGATTGTTGCATCAAAGACTTTTAGTTCCCTCGCTTTTCCACCACTCATTATCTTATCCTTTTTCTTATCTGTCTCTTATCGAGTATTACCAATCACCTAAACTATGGCTGTATTATGTAATAACTATACGATTGAAGGATTGTATACTTGATTATATATATTATATCACAAATGAAAGATATTTCTGATTACCAGCAAGCCGGTTATTAAAGAGTATAAAAATGTATTTCCATATTAAAAATCAATTTTTAAAAAAAAAATTTGAAGTTTTCGATATTATCGATGAAAATTTAAAGTAGAAGTTTATTAAAAAATACTAAGTTAAAATACCATGCCGTCAATAGAGCGAAAGAGTATCGATAGAATAAGAAATGAAGACCGGTTATTGGTGGATATAAGCTCGTTTTCAAAAGCCGGCCGTGTTCTTGATAATAAAACAGTAAAGTTACTGGTAAATCACAAGGTGCAGAATGTATTCACTATCGGTCTGTCATATGAAGAAATAGAAAGGTTGAATAAATCAAAAAAGAAGCTTGACCCGGACAAGATTATTTCTGATGGAATAGCAAAAATAACAGATCAGCTTATGAATTTCAGATACAGGCTTCTTGAAAAGGTAAAATTATTTTACCTGCCTTTTAAAGAAATTGACGGGTCTTTTAGCATGAGGATGAAGAAAAAGCATCTCACTTTAGGAAAACTCTTTGAGCAGGAGCCTGGGCTGCTTTATGACCGGGAAATAAAGTCCGGCAGTGAGGCACTCATGGCCCCTAACGATATCAAGTATATAGGAGAAATTGTAAAAGCTATCTACAGGGAAATGGAAAGGCTGATCAGACCTTATTCTGACTCAAAAACAGGGAAAAAGAAGACAAAGCGACTTTGTTTAAACTCAATACGGCTTCAAAGTATTTATAACAATGACAGGCTCCAGTCTGCAGGAGATGCTCTTCCGTGGCATGCAGTAGACACTGCTTTTTATTTTCTCTATACAATGATAAGTATTAATAAGAAACGGATTATACAAGGCTGTCCGGTGTCACTTGCACGGTTTGATCCTGATAAGAAGGTAGACATTGATGAAGAATTTCAGTATCCCCATGATTTTTTGATTGAGGCTGCTATGGGTATTCTTTTGCATAAAATCGGCTACTATCACAATAACATTCATAAAATTGTTTCTTCCAAGCTTGTATTGACACTCGAAGATGAAAAGAGCCAGGAAAGAATTAAGATACTGCAGAAAAATTACTTTGTTATCAGGAACCTTTTGAAAAACCGGAATGATATTTCATCCATTACTAAGATGATGTGTTCATTGCAGTATGAATATTCAGATGGGACAGGTTTTCCGCCTGTAAATGATAATAAATTCCTGCACGAGTTTGTACGTTTATTCCAGTTAGTCGATTTTTACGACGAGATGACGAATCCCGTTATTGGAAAAACAGCATACAGCAGAATGGATGTTATTGATTATATTAGAGAGCACAGCGAGTATTATACTTACAACAGGGAGAAGGTTGTTAAACAAAAAAGATTTGATGAAAAGCTCTTCAATGAATTCCTGGAGATACTCGCTCCTTATGAAATTGAAGAAAAGATCTATATCTACCCTGATAATAATACCAATGAACATATTTTTACAGGCAGGGTATACTCATATTTAAATTCCTATATTCCTTTGATCTCTATATTAAAGGATGAGCGGAAAGGGAAGTGTTATAAGTTCGGGCAGCTTTTGATGTATATCCCCAAGTCTGTAATGATGCAGGCACGAGGAGGTAAAATATTGAAGAAAATTCCACTAAAATGGCTTAAAAAACTCAGAATATTTGATATGCCTTTAAATCCTGGAAATATTTCGTTGTACAATGATATTATATACGGAAAAGAGAGAGTGCTGTCAAAGAGATGGAGAAATCTTCGGTGATTAAAATTAATTGGTAGTCGGAGTAAAACACTAATGTGGACAAGCCACATTCTTGATTATAAAAATATTTTCTTGCAAACTAAAGTTTGTGCCTAAAAGGCAAGAAAATCATTATTAAGGTACTAACGGGATTACACGACTGCTCAGTCATAATTTACGAAAAACATCCAGCCGACTGGCAGACTATATGTTACCACTTAGTTAATCTTACTCTCACATACCCTGGCCATTTTCGGTCCTGTTTGGACCTGGCAGGTATCGAGTTTTAAAAAACAATTCACCAATAATTTATCCTGAACTTGACATTTTGATCAGTTTACGTTATCGTTTTTTCATTAACTCACTTGAGTTTTTTTATGAGTGAAGAACCTGAAAAAAATGTAAAAAAACCAGCTGTACCACCACATGTAATGAAAATTCGATACTATGGTGTAAGAGGATCTATACCTACGCCTCTTCTGCCGCAGCATATTGAGAAAAAATTTCAATACCTTATAACAAAAATCCTGACCAGCAAAAACTTCAAGGGCTTAACATTAAAGGAAATATTCAAGCAGATTCCCTTTTACTTAAAGTCGACGTATGGAGGTAACTCTCCGTGTATACTTGTTCAGGTAAAAGGGAATATTCTCATTTTTGATGCAGGTTCGGGTATCCGTGAACTGGGGTTAGACTTAATGAAACAGGAATTTGGTCAGGGAAAGGGAAAAGCGAAGATCTTTTTCACCCATACTCACTGGGACCATATTCAGGGTCTTCCATTTTTTACCCCGATCTTCATACCGGGAAACCAATTCGAGTTTTACTCCTGTTTCCCCGACCTTGAGGAGCGTTTAAAAGAGCAGCACGATTCCAGGTATTTTCCTATAAATATGGATATAATGCAGGCAGACAGGATATTTTTCTCTTTAAAGAAAAATGAATCTAAGGATTTTGAAGGGTTTACAACAAAAACAATGAAACTAAACCATCCCGGGGATTCCTATGCATACAGGATTGAAGCAAACGGGAAAACCTTTATTCACAGCACTGATGTTGAGTTTAATGATAAAAATTACGATCAAATGTTTGAAACAATAGAGTTTTTTAAAAATGCGGATATTCTCACCTTCGATACTCAATATACTTTTAAAGAGTCAGTCAGCAAAGTCGATTGGGGACACAGTTCTATACAGATCGGTATTGACATTGCAAATCACAGTAAAGTGAAAAAAGTTGTTCTATTTCACTATGATCCAACTTATTCGGATCAGAAAATCGATGAGATAGTGAAGATTGGAATTTCCTATAAAAATACGATCTATCCAGACAGCGAGATTGAAATTATTCCATCATATGAGGGTCTGGAATTAGAGATTTAAGCTTTTACGTAAAGAGTAAAATAAATGATCTGCCCAAGCATTTTTTAAAATACCGTAGATATTGAAAAATTACAAAATTGGTGTAAACTTTTCTATAAATGAACGGTAAGAAGTTGAAATTCTCTTTTAGACAATAAGGAAAATGCCTTGCCAAGACGACCTCTTATTATTACAATTTTAACAATTTTTTATTTTTTCTTTCCTGCAGCAATAGTTGCCTATAGTTCCATCATAACGCGGATACCTCTTCTCGGACCGAATAATATTTTTATCAGACTTTTTTATACTGATATTATCGTCTTATGCATTTATCCGGTCTGTTCTCTGGCTCTCTACTCTGTTAAAAAATGGGGATGGTATGTATTTTTATGCTGTTCTTTAATCCTGATATCATATAATATCTTTGTTTATTTTTTAAACCCTATGTACAACCTCATTTTTCTTGTACTGTTTAATATAACCCTGGCAATTGTCGCAGGGATATTATTTCGGAAACATATAATTGCCCCTTATTTTAATCCACAACTGAGGTGGTGGGAAACTGAACCCCGTTATAAAATGGATGTCTATGCGGATCTAACTTCCGACAGTAAAATGCTCAGGGGCGAAATACTTGATATCTCAAACACCGGCTTTTTACTTGAGCTTGGCCATGATATCACTTTAGGAAAGATTTATACTTTTTCCATACAATGTATGCGTCATTTAATTAAAGTGCAAGGGCGAGTGATGAGAAGATCCTTTTCAGATGAGGAATATAACAGATTTGGTATTATGTTTGTAAAATTAACAGCCCCGAAAAAAAATACACTGAATGCAATAATAGAGTATCTGGAAAGAGGGGGCCTCAGGGATTATTCCAGAGAGAAGAAAGCAGTTCTGGTCCAGGCTGCTGAAAGAAGGGCATATTCAAGACTGTACGAAACAGCTTCACGGTACACACTCACCCATAATGCAGTTTTAACAATGGAGGGAAAAAATATCCAGTGCCAGGTGTTGGATATTTCCAGAAACGGTTGTTTTATAAAAACCGGACAAGATGTCCCTTTAGATTCGAACCATACGATAAATTTACGGTGTATGAAAATGGAAACTGCTGTGAAAGGGAGAATTGAATGGAAAACCATACTGCACGGTCTTAATGGATATGGTGTAAAGTTCATGAATTTAACAAAAGCCGAGAAGCGGAATATAGATATGTTTATACACACTTTAAAAAAGATCGGAGCCCAAAACCGTTTGAAAGAAGCCCGGCCTGTGTCTGAAGACGTGATAGATAAAGGTGTTATAAATACACCTTATAAAATTGTACTTTTCTTTAAAAAACTGTTATTAAAAGATGTAGGGTAATAAAAATATTTCAATCTTTTGAGAGACCGCATCTGTTAAGTAATGTATCCTCTAGTAAAAGACCACCTGCAAAGCAGGTGGTGGTTTCCAGGCCAAAAGGCTTTTAAAGGCGTAACCTTTGAATTAATCTTCTATTTGATTAATGATTTAAGATATTTTTTCACTTTTTTAGAGCTGAATAATGATGATTTTAAATTAATTTATTGAATACAGGTTGAAATCTTGAAATATTGTGCTATACTTTAAAGCAAGAAAAAAGTATAAAGGGTCTTGCCATGCAGTTAAAAAACTATCAGGAAGATATTGTTCTTCATGTAATCGATATTGTACTCGAAGACCAGCTGGAATACAATACCGATATAACCTTCATTAATGATGTTGCGGCTTATGCGTTAAATAGAATTCCTACAAAATATATCATGAGTGAACGCGGTTTTACACGTCTCGCATCATTACACTTACTTCATGAGGATAATGGTAAAGGACTGGTAAATCTCGTGGAATTGATGGGTCTTGTTAATAAAGGCATTGAGGTTGTAAAAGAGAGAAGAAAACCACAGGTGAATACCGGACCATATAGTTATCCTGGAGCTAAGGTTCCTGATATCAAGAATATTGAATATTTTCATAATTTTCCCCAGTTTATAGGCAAAGTGGTTGAACAATCCTCTCGTAAGCCTGTATATGATGCATGTGTAACCATGTATATCGATGGATTAAAAGCACAACCCGCAGAACCCGGCTGGATAAACCCGTATCATACCAATAGCGCAACAAAAGGAGTTTACAGTTTCTGGCCCCAGGCGATTAAAAACAATGCCAAATCAAAAAAATCGAAGGTAAAAATCACCTTTGCGTATAAGGATTATCAGCATTACAGCATTGAAAAGGAAATATATACTGAGGGTGTTTTTCGTGTATATAACTCAATAGACGGAAATTCAATTGTTAATCTGGAAACCTGCTTTCTTGTACATTAAAAAAATAGATGATTAAAGTGTAAAAAATAGCCGCGAAAAAGGGGGCTGCATTTTTACGGGTTAGATCAGTTTCTCTTTCCTTTATATCTTTCTTCCAGCTTCCGCTCAATATTGAACAGTATCTTTCTATAAAAAATGTTAAAATATTCGACTTTTTTTATCTTTATATATGCATCATAAGACCATATACTGTCAGGATAATCATCAAGCAGCTTTGAAAAGTACATATCAGCTTTTCTTAAATAAATGAGTGCATGTGAAAATCTTCTCAAATAGTACAGATCATTTCTTAATCTCACGGTTTTTTCCATACTCATTATCCCATTTACCGCTTTTGAAAAGTTATCGAATCCCTGCTTATAATATGCATACTGGATATCTTTATGGAACCCAACTGCATTTTTATTCATTTTTTCTGTAGGAGTATCTTCGCTTTTGCTGGCACTTTTTTTTTCTGCTCCCTCTTCATTCTCGACAACAGGATTGAGCTTTTCTGTTACTCTTGCATAAGCCTCATTAATCTGTATCATCTTCAATTCCTGGAGTTCTTTTACTTCATCGGTGAATAGATCAGGATGGTTCTTCCGAACAAGCTTACGAAACGCTTTTTTTATTTCTTTTATACCTGCAGATGGTTTTACACCAAGAACATCGTAATAATAATTGCTTATTTTCATCCCCACTGGCCTAATGTGGACAAGCCACATTCTCGATTATAAATATAATATAACGGTTTTGCAATAAGTGCGATGGTTTATCTCGCACTTTTTAAAAAATATTCACTTTACGAATCAAAATAAAAAAAGTATTCCTCTTTGCACCGGATTTAATTTTATTTGTAAATACAGATGATTTATTTTAATATTAATGAATATGCATCTAACCCCCATTTCTCACAAATTGTTTTAAACGCATAGAATTGGGGGTTTTATGGTTCAAGTTTAATCTGGAGGCAAGGAATGAGCTTATATGGTTTAAAGTCAACTTTAAAATTGCAGGAACTTATAGTATATGGTACCAATACTATTGAAGACCTGGGAGATTATGCGAAAAAGTTCGGAAAACGGGGCGTTCTTATATATGGAGGAACATCACTTGTAAAAAGCGGGAATCATGAGAGGATTTTACATATACTGAAAAGGAACAAAATTGAATTCAGCGAAATCAGAGGCATTACACATGATCCGGATGATGAGCTCGTAAAAACAATAACTGCCAGTGTTGTAGATATTAACCCCGATTTTATTATTGGCGTGGGGGGTGGAAGTGTAATGGATACTGCAAAAGCAGCTTCTATTATTGCAACCAATGGGGGAGAGGTAAAAGATTACTGGGGCGGCAGGGTTTTTACAAAACCATCAATCCCATATATCGCAGTACCGACCACTTCAGGCACAGGTTCTGAAGTCACTAAAAATGCAGTAATCACTCATAAAGGGCAGTACTTTAAAAAAAGCATTCGAAGTGAATACATGATACCAAATATCGCACTTGTCGATCCGTCTCTTACCCTCAGCGCTACACCTGAAGTAACTGCATACACAGGACTCGATGCCCTGATACAGAATCTCGAAGCCTTTACATCCAGGAACTCAGGACCCATTACTGATACATTTGCACATAAGGGGATTGAGCTTTCAGGAAAATATCTCCTTCAGGCTGTAAGAAATCCTGATAACCTCAAAGCGCGTGAAGGCCTTTCGCTTTCTTCCCTTTATGGGGGCATAACGCTTTTAAATGCAGGACTGGGACTCGCTCACGGCCTCTCTCACCCTCTCGGCATACGTTTCGGTATTCCTCATGGAAAAGCATGTGCCATTGTTATGGCAAAAGTAATGGAATATAACTATCCTGCACGAAAGGATAAATATGATGAAATTGGAATGCTTCTTTTTGGAATGAAAAACGGTATTGAAGCATTTAAAAAACTTATGGATATGCTGGAAATATCGACAAAACTCGGTAATTACGGTGTTAAAAAGAAAGATATTACGGTTATTGTAGCTGAATCCAGGGGAGGGAGCAGAAGCTTCA